>CAITOD010000694.1 GCA_903893935.1 uncultured Sphingomonadales bacterium | reverse complement strand
GGTGGGATTCGATCTCGACGGCACGCTGCTCGATACGGCGTGGGACCTTGGCCGTGCGCTCAATCACGCGCTGGGGCTGATCGGCCGGCCGGCGATCCCGCTCGACGAAGTGCGCGGGCTGATCGGCGGCGGGACGATGCAATTGCTGCGCGGCGGGCTCGATTATACCGGCGGGATCGACACTGCGCTGCTGCCCGAACTGACCGAACGGCTGGTGGCATTCTATGCCGACAACATCGCGCACCACACCCGGCTGTTTCCCGGGGGCGAAGCAATGCTCGCCGAACTCGAAGCGCGCGGCGTCAAAATTGCGATTGCCACCAACAAGCGCGAGGCGCTCGCGCGGCGCCTGTTCGACGAACTGGGATTGACGCCCAGGCTGGCGACGGTGATCGGCGGTGACACGCTGGGGCTCGACCGCGCCAAACCCAAGCCCGACATGCTGATCGAAATGGTCCGCCGCACCGGCGCCACGCGCGCCGCGTTCGTCGGCGACACCAGCTATGACGTGGGCGCGGCGCGCGCCGCCGGGCTGCCGGTGGTTGCGGTCAGTTTCGGTTTCAACGACATGCCACCGCACGATCTGGGCGCCGACGCGGTGATCGACCATTTCGACGACCTGATCCCGACGCTCGCACGCCTGGGCACCGCCCTGCCCTAATCTCCTCTTTTCATCCACGCCGCGCCCGCTATATGCCCACGCTTCCGTTGGGGCGTCGCCAAGTGGTAAGGCACCGGTTTTTGGTACCGGCATTCGGAGGTTCGAATCCTCCCGCCCCAGCCAGCGTCGGGCGCTGGTGTTGCAGGGCCGAGGGACGTCCGCAAGGCAGCGCGCTACTTACCAGCGCAGCGCGCGCGGACCGACCAGTGCGCCGAGTGCAGTCGACAGCGCAATGCCGAGCGAATACCAGATCAGCACGAACACCGCCGCGTTTTCCGCACAGGCAAGCGCATAGAGCGTGGCGGCGATCGATCCCGACAGCAATCCGATGGCAGCCCCGGCACGGCGCAAATGCACCGGCGCCTGCCGCCGGACGGCCGCCATCAGCGCCATCATGATCGGCAGCGCAAGGCCCGCAATGCGCCACGAACAGGCCTGCCAGGTCTTGCCCAGTGCAAGGCCGGACCAGGCCGCCTCGGGCGCAGCGGATGCTTGCGCGATTGCGAGCACCATCAGCATGACAAAGGGAACGAGCAGCGGACGCCAGTGCCTTTCGCGCGATCCCGGCCGTGCGAGCGCCAGCGTGAGCATCGTCGCAATCGCGCCAAGCGCGAGGGCATAGGCGGTTTTCATGGCCAGCGCCGCGCCGCGCGGCCAAGTGAACAGATCGGGCTGCACGCCATAGCGCGCGAGCACCAACGCCAGCGCGACGAACGCGCCGGCCGCCAGCGCAGCGGCGACATCGCGTTCGACGGCATGCGCGCGCACCGGCTTCAGGTCGCGTGCCAATCGGTCGATCAGGTCGGTGGTGCTCATTGCGCACTGGAATCCCGGGCTCGAACGGGTGACATCGCGAAAGGCGGATGCGACCCGTTTGCGCTAGCCAATTCGCCGGATGGCGGTTTTCGTTACAGCGGCCATGCGCGAAATCGACGTTGCGCAAAAAGATTCGGCACGCGCGCCGAAAGACCTCGCAAGCTGCG
>CAITOD010000693.1 GCA_903893935.1 uncultured Sphingomonadales bacterium | reverse complement strand
CGCGAGGACGGGGTGATCGTGACGACCGGGCAAATCGAGGCGCTGGCCCGGTGGAACGGCAAGGGCGGAGAGCGCGAGGTCTCGTTCATGCCGGCGCGCGTGCTGCTGCAGGATTTCACCGGCGTGCCGTGCGTGGTCGATCTCGCCGCGATGCGCGATGCGATTGCCAAACTCGGCGGCGATACCAGCAAGATCAACCCGTTGGTCCCGGTCAACCTCGTCATCGACCACTCGGTCATGGTCGATGAATTCGGCACGCCCAAGGCGTTCGAACAGAACGTCGAAATTGAATACCAGCGCAATTTCGAACGCTACGACTTCCTCAAATGGGGATCGAAAAGCCTCAACAATTTCTACGCGGTGCCGCCGGGCACCGGCATCTGCCACCAGGTCAATCTGGAAAACATCGCGCAGGCGGTGTGGACCAGCACCGACCAGCACGGTGTCACGGTGGCCTATCCCGATACGTGCGTCGGCACCGACAGCCACACCACGATGGTCAACGGGCTGGGCGTGCTCGGCTGGGGCGTCGGCGGGATCGAAGCCGAGGCGGCCATGCTTGGCCAGCCGGTGTCGATGCTGATCCCCGAAGTGGTCGGTTTCCGCTTCACCGGCGAACTGAAAGAAGGCGTGACCGCCACCGACCTGGTGCTCACCGCGACCAATCTGCTGCGCAAGCACGGCGTGGTCGGCCGCTTCGTCGAATATTACGGGCCGGGCCTCGCCGGGCTGACTTTGGCCGATCGCGCCACGCTCGCCAATATGGCGCCCGAATATGGCGCGACGTGCGGCTTTTTCGGCATCGATGACAAGACGCTCGATTATCTGCGCCTGACGGGGCGCGAAGAAGCGCAGATTGCGCTCGTCGAAGCTTATGCCAAGGAACAGGGGTTCTGGATCGACCCGTCGATCGAGCCGATCTTTTCCTCGACGCTCGAACTCGATTTGTCGACCGTGGTGCCCTCGCTTGCCGGTCCCAAGCGTCCGCAAGACAAAGTCTCGCTTCCCGATGTCGATGATGTGTTCAACAAGGACCTCGCCGAAGTCTACAAGAAGGCGCAGACCCGCGTGCCCGTCGAAGGCAAGGCGCACGATATCGGCGATGGCGACGTGGTGATCGCGGCGATCACCAGTTGCACCAACACCTCGAACCCGGGCGTGCTGATCGCGGCCGGCCTCGTCGCCAAAAAGGCCGACGAACTGGGGCTGAAACCCAAGCCGTGGGTCAAGACCTCGCTCGCGCCGGGGAGCCAGGTGGTCACCGACTACCTGATCAAGGCCGGGCTGCAGGACCACCTCGACAACATCGGCTTCAACCTCGTCGGCTATGGCTGCACCACGTGCATCGGCAATTCGGGGCCGCTCGCCGAACCGATCAGCAAAGCGATCAACCAGCACGGGCTGGTCGCCGCCTCGGTGATTTCGGGCAACCGCAATTTCGAAGGCCGCGTCAGCCCCGATGTGCGCGCCAATTTCCTCGCCAGCCCGCCGCTGGTGGTGGCCTACGCGCTCAAGGGCACGGTGATCGATGATTTCATCACCACCCCGATCGGCCAGGGCAAAGATGGCGCGGATGTCTATCTGCGCGATATCTGGCCGACCAATGCCGAAGTTGCGAGCGTGATGGCCGGTGCGCTCGACCGCGCGATGTTCCAGGCGCGCTATGCCGATGTCTACAAAGGCGATCACCACTGGCAGGCGATCGAAGTGACCGGATCGGAAACCTATCAGTGGCGCGCGGGCTCGACTTATGTCGCCAATCCGCCCTATTTCGACGGGCTGACGATGACGCCCGAACCGGTTGGCGACATCATCGAAGCCAAGCCTCTGCTGATCCTGGGCGATTCGATCACCACCGATCACATCAGCCCGGCGGGCAATATCAAGGCCGACAGCCCGGCCGGCCAGTGGTTGCAGGAACACCAGGTCGCCAAGGCCGATTTCAACTCGTACGGCGCGCGCCGCGGCCACCACGAAGTGATGATGCGCGGCACGTTCGCCAATATCCGCATCAAGAACGAAATGGTCCCGGGCACCGAAGGCGGGCTGTCGCGCTACGGCGATCAGGTACTGCCGGTCTATGATGTGGCGATGAAGTTCAAGGCCGATGGCGTGCCTTCGGTGGTGATCGCGGGCAAGGAATACGGCACCGGCTCGTCGCGCGACTGGGCGGCCAAAGGCACCAAGCTGCTCGGCGTGCGCGCGGTGATCGTCGAAAGCTTCGAACGCATCCACCGCTCGAACCTCGTCGGCATGGGCGTGCTGCCGCTCCAGTTCAAGCAGGGCGATACGCGGCTGTCGCTGGGGCTCACCGCCGACGACACGTTCACGATCACCGGTGTCGCGAGCCTGAAGCCGCGCCAGGATGTTGAAGTCGCGGTTACGCGCAAGGACGGGTCGTCGTTCACGTTCACCGCGCTGTGCCGCATCGATACCGCCAACGAAATCGAATACTTCAACAACGGCGGCATCCTGCAATACGTGCTGCGCAAGCTGGCGGCCTGAGCGCACGCCGATTGCAGACATGAAAAAGGGGGGCGGCACCAACCAGTGCCGCCCCCCTTTTTATGCCTGGTGATCAGCCCGGCCGAGCACCGCTGAACACGCGCCGGCCTTTGTGCTGCCGCACCACCAGCCCGGCCGCGCCCGCGCCGAACAGGATCATCATCCCGGGTTCGGGCACATCGGTGCCGCCATTGCTCGACGTCATACCGTTTGACGAGGTGCTGTTCGTATTGCCCGAGGTGGTCGAAACGTTGCCGGACGTTGTGGAAACGTTGCCCGAAGAGGTGGTTGTCGATGAGACATTGCCAGAAGTGGTCGAAACGTTGCCCGACGACGTCGTTGTTGTGCTCGAAGTCGATGAAATGTTGCCCGACGACGTCGTGGTCGAGCTGATATTGCCCGATGACGTAGTCGATGTCGTAACATTGCCCGATGAAGTCGTGGTGCTGACATTGCCCGACGACGTCGACGTGATGTTGCCCGAGGTAGACGTTGATCCGGTCGTGGTCGACGACACGACGACATTGCCGCCACCGCTGCTGCTGCCGCCAAAAAAGCCGCCGAAGAAGCCGCCGCCGAATCCGCCACCGCTGCTGCCGCCTTCGACCACCACCGGCGGGCTGCCGCCGCCGCTCGATACGATCTGCGGCGGCGCGGGCGGCATATAGGGCACCGGCACCATCGCATATTGCTGCGGCGGCGCCTGATAGGTGCTGGTAACAGTCGTGCGCACCACGCGGCGCGCGTGGTGCGGCACATGGTGGACCACGCGGTGCGCAATATGCACCAGTTTGGTATGCTTGACCTTGATCGGTTTGACGTGGTGCAGTTCCGCTGCGGAAGGCGCTTCGGACATATGCACCGCGCCGCCGCCAAGCGCGGCCCCGCCTGCCACACACGCCACCAGTTTTGCCAATGCCATACGAACCGACATGATCGTTGCCCTATCTTCCGTTAACGCCCTGAAAAACCAGTCCACGGCCCGGTCGCATCGCGTCAGGAATGCTTGTTCTGGCTCTCACAAACGCAGATCGGCTGGATTAGGGCAACGGCGTTAACCACGTTTGAACTGTCTGCGCCCCGCCATAACGGGACAGGCGCTTGCGCCGCAGAGATTTGTCCCGTTTCGGGACTATTTGGCCACGATCGGTTGCGCGCCGGCGGTTCAGGACTCGAGGTCGAACAGCCCGGTCTGCCCGCCGCCGACCTGCGGCACCGGCAGCCCGAGATGCTGCCAGCCGCGATCGTTGAGGCAGCGCCCGCGCGCGGTGCGCGCCACCAGGCCAAGCTGGATCAGATAGGGTTCGATCACGTCTTCGATCGTGTCGCGCGGCTCGGACAGACCGGCCGCGAGCGTTTCGACGCCGACCGGGCCGCCTTTGTAGATATCGGCGATCATCATCAGGTAGCGCCGGTCCTGCAAGTCGAGCCCGATCGAATCGACTTCGAGCCGGGTCAGCGCCGAATCCGCCAGCGCGCGCGAAATCGTGGCATGGCCGCCCACTTGCGCAAAATCGCGCACCCGGCGCAGCAGCCGCCCGGCCACGCGCGGCGTGCCGCGCGCGCGTTGGGCAATTTCGCGCGCGCCATCGGGCTCGATACCGACCCCCATCAGGCTGGCGCCGCGGATCACCACGCGTTCCAGTTCGGGCACGGTGTAGAATTGCAGACGCACCGGAATGCCGAACCGGTCGCGCAGCGGCGTCTGCAACAGCCCGGCGCGCGTGGTCGCCCCGATCAGCGTAAACGGCGGCAGATCGATCCGCACCGACCGCGCCGATGGCCCTTCGCCGATGATCAGGTCGAGCGCGCGGTCTTCCATCGCCGGATAGAGCACTTCTTCGACATTGGGATTGAGCCGGTGGATTTCGTCGATGAACAGCACATCGCCCGCCTCCAGATTGGTCAGCAGCGCCGCCAGATCGCCCGCTTTGGCAATCACCGGCCCCGACGTGGCGCGAAAGTTCACCCCCAGTTCGCGCGCGATGATCTGCGCCAGTGTGGTTTTGCCAAGCCCGGGGGGGCCGAAAAACAGCACGTGGTCCATCGCCTCGCGCCGTGCCTTGGCGCTGGCGATAAACACTTTCAGGTTTTCGCGCGCGGCCTCTTGCCCGACGAATTCGGCCAACGTCT
>CAITOD010000692.1 GCA_903893935.1 uncultured Sphingomonadales bacterium | reverse complement strand
CCCCACCCGACCTCCCTACGATAGTAACCTATGGGAGGTCGGGTGGGGGAGCGGGCCGGTGCCGACTTCTCCGTCCCAGCGAAGCTGGGACGGCCCCAGGGACTCAATCCTGTCCCATGTCGCGCGCGATGAGCAGTTCGAACAACAGCGCACCGATCTGCCCGTCGATTTCGCCGGTGATCCGGTGCGGGCGCCAGCGGCGTTCGAACGCGCGGATTGCGGCGGGGCCGTCGGCGATGTCGTAGCCAAAGCGTTCGAGCGCCAGATAGAACGCGCTGTCGTTGTCATAGATCAGCCGCATGCGCGGCTTTGGCCGGGCGAGTGCCAGCCGATAGCGCGCCAGCATGTCCCAGTCGAACAGCTCGCCCGGATCGAGCTTGCGCGCCGGCGCCACATCCGAATGGCCGACCACATTGGCCGGCGCAATGCCGTGGCGGCGGACGATATCGGCGAGCAGCGGCACCAGCGCTTCCATCTGCGCGTCGGTAAACGGGCGATAGCCGATGTCGTGCCCCGGATTGACCAGTTCGATGCCCACGCTCGCCGAATTGACATCGGTGATCCCGCGCCAATACGAACGCCCGGCGTGCCACGCACGATGGGCCTCGTCGACCAGCCGGGTCACGCTGCCGTCTTCGTAGATCAGGTAATGCGCCGAGACTTCGGCGGCCGGGTCGCACAGCCGTTCGAGCGCGGCTGCACCGCTTGCCATCCCCGTGTAGTGCAGCACCACCATCGAAACCGGCAGCTTGCGCGCGTTCCAGTTGGGCGAAGGCACCTCGCGATGGATCAGCCACTGGTTCACGGCGCAGCGGTCATGCCGTGGGCAGCACCGCGCCGAGCACCAGCGTATCGGCTGAAACGTGGTATTGCACACCACCGCCCAGCACTGCGGCCAGTTGCTGGATCATGAAGGCAGGCGCGGTTTTGCTCGACAATGCATCGACCGGCAGCGTTCCGTCGAGCGCGTGGCCGATCGTGGGGTCAAAGGCGATGCGCGGCCCGCCCGCGCGCACCACGATCTCGCTGGTCGGCCCGTCTGCGGTCGGGCGCGTTTCGGCCGCGATATCGAGCGTGCCGCCGCGCACCAGCGCTTCGATCCCGATCATCGCCAGATTGAGCAGCGCCTTGACCGCCGGCTTGGGCATGGCTTCGCCGCCCAGCGCCCAGTTCACCGTGATCCGCCCGTGCCCGCCGACCAGAGCATCGATCACCGCGCGCGGCTCGTCCAGCGGAATGGTTTCGCCAAACCCGCTGCCCGCGCCATAGGCCATGCGGAAAAAGCGCAATTTGTCGGCCGAGGCACGCGCGCTTTGTTCGAGCAATTCGAAACAGCGCTGGCGCATCTCGGGGTCTTTTTCGTCGGCCAGCAGTTCCAGCCCGTTCAACAGCGCACCGACCGGGCTCAACAAGTCATGACACAGCCGCGAGCACATCAGGCTGGCAAGTTCGAGCGAAGCAATCGTCATGGTGCGGGGTCAGGCCTTTTTGTGCGTCGGGATGGTAACGATCGGGTAACCATGCCTTAACCGGCAACCACGTCATAGGAAAGCGCTTCGAACCCCGATGCGGTGTCGCGCCACAGCGTGACCTCGGTGCCCGCGACAATGGCCCAGACCCGCCCGTCGCGCGCGGCCATCGCCGCGTCGGTCGCCGATGGTGCGGCACGGCCGGTCGGATGCGAATGGAAATAGCCGATAAGCGCGGGCCCGCCGGCGCGTGCGGCGCGGTGCGCGGCGATCAGTGCCGCCGGGTCGATCTCGAAGTGCCGCGCGGGCGCATCGGCGCGGTTGGCGGTCGCTTGCGCCTTGGTGATCGTCGCGTCATGGCCCAGCAACAGGCCGCAGGCCTCGTGCGGGTGCGCGTCGCGCGCGGCGGCGATCATGGCGGCAAGCGCTGAACCCGTAATGCAAACCTGCATCACCGAGGCTTAGCGGCAACACGCGCCCTTGTCAGCGGGCCGGTTCCCGCCATATCGCATGGAATGATGAGCCAGAGCGCAGAAACCCTGTCGGGCGTGATCGCCGAAGGCGGCCAGCGGCTCGACAAGGCGCTGGCCGAGGCCTCGGGCCTGTCGCGCGAGCGGGTCAAGGCGCTGGTCGGCGAAGGCGCGGTCACGCTCGATGGCCAGGTGGTCGGGCAAGTCTCGCTCAAGGCTGCGGCGGGTGCGAGCTGGGCGATCCGCGTGCCGGCGGCCAGCGCTGCGAGCGCCGCGGCGCAGGATATTCCGCTGGCGGTGGTCTATGAAGATGCCGCGCTGATCGTGATCGACAAGCCGGCAGGCCTGGTCGTGCACCCGGCCGCAGGCAACCTCGACGGCACTCTGGTCAATGCGCTGCTCCACCATTGCCGCGGGCAATTGTCGGGCATCGGCGGCGTGGCGCGGCCGGGGATTGTCCACCGTATCGACAAGGAAACGTCGGGACTGCTGGTGGTCGCCAAGACCGATGCCGCGCACGAGGGGCTCGCCCGGCAGTTCGCCGACCATTCGATCGCGCGCGCCTATCGCGCAATCACCGCCGGGGTGCCGGTGCCGGCGGCGGGCACGATCCGCGGCGCGATCGCGCGGTCTTCGCACGATCGCAAGAAAATGGCGCTGGTCGATGATGGCCGGGGCAAGCACGCGGTGACGCATTATCGCGTGTTGCAGCCGCTCGATGGCGCGGCGCTGGTCGAATGCCGGCTCGAAACCGGGCGCACGCACCAGGTGCGCGTTCACCTTTCGTCAATCGGCCATTCGTTATTGGGTGATCCTGTCTATGGACGCTGCCCGCCACGCCTTCGCCCGCTGCTCGCCGCGCTGGGGTTCCGGCGCCAGGCGCTGCACGCGGCCGAGCTCGGTTTTTTGCACCCGATCGACGGTCGCCCGCTCCATTTCACCAGCCCGACGCCCGTCGATATGCAAGCGTTGCTCGTCGAACTGGGAATTTGATAAAAGGGTCGGCTCACCTAGGTACGGCTTGTCTGCACCCGAGTCGGGTGGGACACGAATCATGGTTACACGCAGTTGAATTCAGTTGTCGTTTGAAACTGAGTAGAAATCCTCTGTGGTCCCCCCGCGCGACGCCCATTAGGGGTTGGGCAAGTTACGGGACTGACGCTCTCGAAAGGAATGTCTGGTGGTACAAACGAACAAGGCGCTGACGGTCCCCGCTCTGGGCGGCGAAGCCAGCCTTAATCGCTATCTCTCTGAAATCCGCAAGTTCCCGGTGCTGACCGCCGAGCAGGAATACATGCTCGCCAAGCGCTATCAGGAACACGAAGACCCCGAAGCGGCAGCCCAACTGGTGACCAGCCACTTGCGGCTCGTGGCCAAGATCGCGATGGGCTATCGCGGCTATGGCCTGCCGGTGTCCGAGCTGATTTCCGAAGGCAACATCGGCCTGATGCAAGGGGTCAAGAAATTCGACCCCGAACGCGGCTTTCGCCTCGCGACGTATGCGATGTGGTGGATCAAGGCCTCGATCCAGGAATTTATCCTGCGCAGCTGGTCGCTCGTCAAAATGGGCACAACCGCCTCGCAGAAGAAGCTGTTCTTCAATCTGCGCCGGATGAAGAAGAACCTCGAAGCGTTCGAAGACAGCGACCTGCATCCCGACGATGTGAAAAAGATCGCGACCGACCTGGGCGTGCCCGAAGCCGACGTGGTGTCGATGAACCGGCGCATGATGATGGGCGGCGATGCCAGCCTCAATGTCTCGCTGCGCGAAGACGGCGAGGGCACCTGGCAGGACTGGCTGGCCGACGACCGCCCGCTGCAGGATGAAACCGTGGCCGATGCCGAAGAGACCGAAATGCGCCACGCGCTGCTGGTCGAAGCGATGGGCAGCCTCAACGAACGCGAACGCCACATCCTGACCGACCGCCGGCTGGTCGACGATCCGCGCACGCTCGAGGAACTGAGCCAGGTTTACAATGTCAGCCGCGAACGCGTGCGCCAGATCGAAGTGCGCGCGTTCGAAAAGCTGCAGGCCGCGATCCAGCGGATTGCGGGCGAACGGCACTTGCTGCCGGCGATGTAATGGCGAACTTTACCAGGTAAAAAAGGGCCGCAGCTTCGGCGAGGCTGCGGCCCTTTTTTCTTGCGAAAGTCAT
>CAITOD010000691.1 GCA_903893935.1 uncultured Sphingomonadales bacterium | reverse complement strand
GCCTGGATCTGCCTCGCGCTGGTTGCGTCTATGCAATGCCTGTCGATGCTCGATCGCAATATCCTGTCGATCCTCAACCCGAGCATCACGGCCGACCTGCATATCGGCGATGCCGAGATGGGCCTGCTTTACGGCACGGTGTTCGCGCTGTTCTATGCGGTGTTTTCGCTGCCGCTGGGGCGGCTTGCGGATGGCTGGCGGCGCGGCTGGCTGCTGGCGATCTGCATCATGCTGTGGTCGCTGGCGACCGGGCTCGCGGGGTTTGCCGGGGGCTTTGCCGTGCTTGCGTTGTCGCGGCTGGGTGTCGGGATCGGCGAAGCGGCGGGGCAACCTGCGGGCACCAGTCTGGTGTTCGACCATTTTCCACGCTGGCGTCGCGGGCTGGCGCTCGCGGTCATGGCGGCGATGCTGGCGGCAGGGCTGGGGCTGTCGTCGGTGCTGGGCGGCATGGCGGCGGATGGCTGGGACCGGGCCTTTGCCATGGGGCACGCCGCGCCTTTAGGGCTGAAAGGCTGGCAATTCGCGTTTCTGCTGGCCGCTTTGCCGGGCGTGCCATTGGCGATCCTGCTCGGGCTGATGCGCGAGCCGCAACGCGGGATGAGCGACGGGATTGTCAGCCCGCCCGATCCGGCGCCGTTTCGCGCCAGTCTTGATGTGCTGATCGCGGTGCTGCCGCTGGGGGTTTGGTGGACTCTGGCGCGGCGCGGGGCCGAACGCGCGGTGATTGCGCGCAATGCGGCGGCGCTGGTCGCGATTGCGCTCGCGATGGTCGGCATGGCGCATCTGTGCGCGCAGCTTTCGCCGCGCCCGCCGCTGCATCTGATGGGGCTGACCATCGATCCGCACGCGCTGCAATGGACGATTGTGGGCATCGGCGGCTATGTCGTGGTCAATTTCCTGCAATCGCTGCGGCTGGCCGATCGCGCCACGCATGCGGTGATCACGGGTTCGCCTGCGCTGTGGCTGTGCCTCTTGGTCGGCTCGCTGCAGACCACGATCAATTATGGCATTATGGGGTTTACCCCGGCGTTCCTGATGAAAACCTGGCACTTGAGTGCTGCCGATGTCGGGGTGAAATTCGGGCTGCTGTCGGCCGCGATCGGCATGGTCGGGCCGATGCTGTCGGGGCCGTTGTCGGACCTGCTGGCCGCGCGCGCGGGGGCGGGGGGGCGCGTCGCGTTCGTGCTGGTGGCGCTGGGGCTGTCGCCGTTTGTCGGGTTTACCGTCTACACGTCGCCCGATCCGGCGACGTTCTACTGGCGCTTTACGCTCTACAGCGTGATCCTGACGATGTGGCTGCCGCCCTTGTATGCGGTGCTTTACGAGCAAGTGCTGCCGCGCATGCGCGGGCAGACTGCCGCGCTCTATATCCTGCTGATGACCATTCTGGGGCTCGGCATCGGGCCTTATTGGGTGGGCATGGTGGCCGACCGGCTGCACGGCAATCTCGGCCTCGCGATCCTCTCGGTCAACGGTCTCGCGCCGGTGATCGTGGTGCTGCTGGTGGCGCTGTGGCGCCGCGCCGAGCGTGATGCGCAAAGCGCCGTGGCGCGGGCGCGCGCGGCGGGGGAACCGGTTTAGGTCAACCGCCACACCCACAGCTTGATGCCCAGCGGATAGCGCGCGCCGGTACAGACAAAGATCGACCGGTTGAGCCAGTCGTAAGCACCGTCGGGCGCGATGAATTCGGGCACGGTGCGGAAATAGTAGTCCGCCGGATCGACCGGTTCGCCGGCGGCCAGCCGCGCCATCACCTCGGGCGGACCGTGGCGCAGGCCGCGGTTGCGGATCTGGATTACCACGCCATCGTCGGT
>CAITOD010000690.1 GCA_903893935.1 uncultured Sphingomonadales bacterium | reverse complement strand
GACAATTACGACAGCTTCACCTGGAACCTCGTCCACTATCTGATGGAACTGGGCGCCAAAGTCGAAGTGGTGCGCAACGATGCGCTGTCGGTCGGCCAGGCGCTGTCTTCGGGCGCGCAGGGCTTTCTGATTTCGCCCGGGCCCTGCACGCCCAACGAAGCGGGGATCAGTCTCGAGCTGGTCGGTGCGGTGGCCGAAGCGGGCCTGCCTTTGCTCGGCGTGTGCCTGGGCCACCAGTCGATCGGGCAGTATTTCGGCGGCACGGTCGAACGCGGCGGGCTGATGCACGGCAAGACCAGCGCGGTCACCCACGATGGCACCGGGCTGTTCGCGGGGATCCCCTCGCCCTTTACCGGCACGCGCTATCACTCGCTGATCGTCAACGATATTCCCGATGTGCTGGTGGTCAATGCGCGATCGGACGATGGCCATGTCATGGGCTTTCGCCACGTGACCAAGCCGATCCACGGCGTGCAGTTCCACCCCGAATCGATCGCCACCGAACACGGCCACGCGATGATCGCCAATTTCCTTTCGCTGTGCGGGATCGCGCCGCGCGATCTGGCGGCATGACCGCGCTTGCCCCGGTTGACGCCACCCCGCTGAGCGAAGAAGCGGCAGAAGCGACGTTTGGCGCGATTCTCGATGGCGAGATTGCCGATCCGGCGATTGCCGAATTTCTGGTCGCACTGTCGGAGCGCGGCGAGACGGCGGCCGAAATCGCCGGCGCGGCGCGAGCCATGCGCGCGCGGATGATCCCGGTTTCGGCGCCGGCCAATGCCATCGACGTCTGCGGCACCGGCGGCGACGGGCACCACACGCTCAATGTCTCGACCGCGGTCAGCCTGGTGGTCGCCGCCTGCGGCGTGCCGGTCGCCAAACACGGCAATCGCGCGGCAAGTTCCAAAGCAGGCGCGGCCGACACGCTCGAAGCGCTGGGGCTCGATCTCGACCGCGCCGCGCAGACCGCCGAAGCCACGCTCGCCGACCTCGGCATCGCCTTCCTGTTTGCCGCGCGGCATCACCCGGCCATGGCGCGGATCATGCCGATCCGCCGCGCGATCGGCCGCCGCACGATTTTCAACCTGATGGGGCCGCTCGCCAATCCGGCCGGCGTGACCCGCCAGCTGGTCGGAATTGCCCGCCCGGCCTGCGTGCCGATCTATGGCGAAGCGCTGCGCCGGCTGGGTACCGCGCACGCTCTGGTCGTATCGGGCGACGAGGGACTCGATGAGCTGAGCCTCGCCGGCGGCAACGAAGTGGCCGAAGTGACCGGCAACGCCTTGGTCATGCGCCGGGTTGCCCCGGGCGACGCGGGGCTTGCGCCGGCCCCCATCGAGTCACTGCGCGGCGGTGATGCTGCCTTCAACGCCGCCGCCTTGCGTCGGCTGTTGCTGGGCGAACGCGGGGCCTATCGCGACGCGGTGCTGTTCAACGCGGCTGGAGCGCTGATCGTTGCGGGTGAGGTCATCGACTGGCACTGCGGCATGGAGGAAGCGGCCGAAGCGATCGACAAAGGGCTGGCCAATGCTCTGCTCGATTGCTGGATTGCCGCGGTAGCAGGATCGCGATGATGGACAAACTGGCCGAAATCTGCGCCACCAAGCGCGACGAAGTCATCGCGCGCAAAGCCGCAACCAGCCTTGCCGCGCTGGCGGACCGGTCCGCTGCGCAAAGCGCACCGCGCGGGTTCGAACGGGCGCTGCGCGCGCGCGCCGCAAGCGGCTTTGCCTTGATCGCCGAAATCAAGCGCGCGAGCCCGTCCAAAGGCCTGATCCGCGCCGATTTCCGCCCGGCCGATCACGCTGCCGCCTATCAGGCGGGCGGTGCGGCGTGCCTGTCGGTGCTGACCGATGCGCCCTATTTTCAGGGCCACGAGGATTATCTGGTCGCCGCACGCGCGGCCTGCGACTTGCCGGTGCTGCGCAAGGATTTCATGATCGATCCCTGGCAATGCGCCGAAGCGCGCGCGATCGGGGCCGATGCGATCCTGATTATCGTCGCCGCACTCACCGATGCGCAAATGCTCGAAATCGAAGCGGCCGCGCGCGACCTGGGCATGGACGTGCTGGTCGAAGTGCACAACGAGACCGAAATGGCGCGAGCGCATGCGCTGCAATCGCGGCTGATCGGGATCAACAACCGCGATCTCAAACGCTTTGTCACCGATCTTGGCGTGACCGAGCGGCTCGCCCCGCTGGCGCCCGCAGGCGCGCTGCTGGTCGCCGAAAGCGGGATCAATTCATACGCCGATTGCCAGCGCCTGTCCGCCTGCGGCGCGCGCACTTTCCTGGTAGGCGAAAGCCTGATGCGCGAAGCCGACGTCGTCGCCGCCACGCACCGGCTGCTAAATCCTCCCCGAAACGGGGAGGGGGACCGCGCGTAGCGCGGTGGAGGGGCGAGGCCGGATTGCGCAACATAGCGCCAGGCCGGACAATCTTGCGCGACCTCACGCCAGGTTGCGCCCAGCCGCCAGCCCCCTCCACCGCCTTGCGCCTTTGGCGCAATTTACCCTGAGCGGCTGCGCAAGCAGCAGCCGAAGGGGGCGGTCCCCCTCCCCGTGCCGGGGAGGAAGAAGCGTTGCGACAATTTCGCAACGCGATTGGCGCCTTTACGATTCTTTATGCGGCTTTTCTTTGGGCCGCGACGTAATCGCGCGTATTATGCCAAGTGTCGGCAAGATCGCCGACGATCCCTTCTTGGCCAAGGACGCCAATTCCCATGTTCGAAATCCCCCTGTGGGCTGAAATCGTCGCCGCAATGGTGGCGCTGCTCTTGTTTGCGTTCATTTCCGGATTGATCCGCTATGTCGGCAACAACCGCGTGGCGATTGTCGAAAAACTGTGGAGCGGATCGGGTTCCGTTTCGGGCGGCCTGATCGCGTTGTCGCACGAAGCGGGCTATCAGCCCGAAGTGCTGCGCGGCGGGTTCCATTTCTTCTTTCCGTTTCAGTATCGTATTCATGCCCAGCCGCTGGTGACGATTCCCCAGGGCCAGATCGGCTATGTGTTTGCGCGCGACGGCTTGCCGCTCGAGCCGACGCAGACGCTGGCGAGCAATGCCGCGACCGCCGATTTCCTCGATGTGCGCGCGTTTCTTGCCAAAGGCGGGCAAAAGGGCCCGCAACGCACGATCCTGCGCGAAGGCACTTATGCGATCAACCTCGCGCAGTTCGTGATCATCACGCGCGACCAGATCTATGGCCTGATGCTCGAACGCGCCGATGGCCAGGTGTTCGACCAGATGGCCGCGCTGATCGGCACGCGCAGCGGGTTCGACGCGGTGGTGATCAAGGACGCCAACGACCAGATCGGCATCGTGACGGTGCACGATGGCCCGGCGCTGGGTGCCGAACAGATCATCGCGCCCGAAGCGGGCACCGACCAGACCGACCCGGCCACGTTCCACAATTCGTTCCAGGACCCGGAAAAATTCATCGCCGCCGGCGGCCGGCGCGGGCGCCAGCTGCAAGTGCTGGTCGAAGGCAGCTATTATATCAACCGCCTGTTCGCGACCGTCGAAATGGTCGCCAAGACGGTGATCGAAGTCGGCCATGTCGGCGTGGTGGTGAGCTACAACGGCGCGGTGACCGGCGACACGTCGGGTGAAGATTACCGCCATGGCGAGCTTGTCGCGCGCGGGTCGCGCGGCGTGTGGTCCGATCCACTGCTGCCGGGCAAATATGCGTTCAACACGTATGCCGGCAAAATCCTGATCGTGCCGACCACCAATTTCATCCTGAAATGGCAGCAGGCGG
>CAITOD010000689.1 GCA_903893935.1 uncultured Sphingomonadales bacterium | reverse complement strand
CGCTTCGAGCAGCGACGACTGGAACCAGCCGCGATGCTGGTCCGACCCTTCGAGATAGAGATCGGCGAGCGGCCCGGTGTAGCCTGCGGGGCGCACGAGATCGGGCCAGCGCCCGCTTTCGAGCACGAACGCATGCGTCGAGCCCGAATCGAACCACACGTCGAGAATATCGGTGACGCGCTCGTAATCTTCGACCGCGCGATCGGGGCCGAGCATTTCGGCGGCGCGGGCTTCTTCCCAGGCATCGACGCCTTCTTCGGCGATGGCCGCGACAATCCGCGCGTTGACCGCCGGATCGACCAGCACTTCGCCGGTCTTGCGGTCAACGAACCGCGGCAGCGGCACGCCCCAGGCGCGCTGGCGCGACAGCACCCAGTCGGGCCGGCCTTCGACCATCGCGCCGATGCGGTTGCGGCCCTTTTCGGGCACGAAGCGCGTTGCGGCGATCGCCGCAACCGCGCGTTCGCGCAGGGTGTGCGGGCGCGCTTCGCCGGCGCCTTGCGGGGTGATCGGCTTGTCCATCGGCACGAACCATTGCGGGGTGCAGCGGAAAATCACTTTGGCTTTCGAACGCCACGAATGCGGGTACGAATGGCGGTAATCCGCACTCGCCGCGACCAGCGCGCCGGTTGCGGCCAATGCCGTACAGATCGGACCATCGGGCGCGTTGAACTTCGGATTGATCACGCTGCCTTCGCCCGCCAGCCACAGCCAGTCGGCGCGGTAGCGGCCATCGCCTTCGACCGCGAACACCGGTTCGATCCCATGCGCCTTGCACAGCGCAAAATCGTCTTCGCCATGATCGGGCGCCATATGCACCAGCCCGGTGCCCGATTCGGTGGTGACGAAATCGCCCGCCAGAAACGGCCGCGGCCGCGCGAAAAAGCCGCCCAGCGCGTGCATCGGATGGCGTGCCACGCTGGCTTCGAGCGCGGCGCCGTTGAACGTACCAAGCACCGCGTGGGCGTCGGCGCCCGCACGCTTGACAAACGCCTCGATCAGCGGCTCGGCCACCAGATAGCGCGCGCCGGCAACGTCGATCAGCGCATAATCGATCGACGGGCCATAAGCGATCGCCTGGTTGGCGGGGATCGTCCACGGCGTGGTGGTCCAGATCACCGCATGCGCGCCGACGAGTTCCGTAATCGGCGAGGAGACGATTTCAAACGCCACATCGATCTGGGTCGAAACCACATCTTCGTATTCGATTTCGGCTTCGGCCAGTGCGGTCTTTTCGACCGGGCTCCACATCACCGGCTTGGCACCGCGATACAATTGCCCGCTTTCGGCAAAGCGCAGCAGCTCGCGCACGATCGTCGCCTCGGCGGCGAAATCCATCGTCAGATAAGGGTGATCCCAGTCACCACCGATGCCAAGCCGCTTCAACTGTTCGCGCTGCACATCGACCCAGCCGCGCGCATAGGCGCGGCACTGCGCGCGGAATTCGCGCGGCGGCACATCGTCCTTGTTGCGCTTGTTCTTGCGGTATTCCTCTTCGACTTTCCATTCGATCGGCAAGCCGTGGCAATCCCAGCCGGGCACATAAGGCGCATCGAAGCCGCGCAGCGAGCGCGTGCGCACCACCATGTCCTTCAGGATATGGTTGAGCGCGTGGCCGATATGCATGTCGCCATTGGCGTAAGGCGGGCCATCGTGGAGAATGAACTTTTCGCGCCCCGCGCGCGCCTCGCGCAGCACGCGATAGAGATTTTCGGCTTGCCAGCGCGCCAGAATCGCGGGCTCCTTTTGCGGGAGGCCGGCTTTCATCGGGAAATCGGTCTTCGGCAGGAAGACGGTGGAACGATAATCGCGCTCGTGGGTCATGGGCCAAGGGCCTTAGCGCATCGCGCGCAAAAGGCCAGAGCTCAGGGGCTACTCAACAGCCGCCGCGCTTCGTCGCAATCCTTGGCGATTTGCGCCATCATCGCGTCGAGCGATTCGAATTTCCATTCGCCGCGCAGGAAATGGTGGAATGCAACCTCGATTTCCTGCCCGTACAAATCGCCTGAAAAATCGAAGAAATGCGGCTCGAGCAGTTCCTTGGGCGGATCGAACATCGGCCGCACGCCCAGATTGGCTGCACCCTGCAGCACGCGCCCGTCGGGCAAGTGGCCGGTGACCGCATAAATGCCGTAAAGCGGGCGCAGATAGTGGTCGAGCGCCAGATTGGCGGTCGGGAACCCGAT
>CAITOD010000688.1 GCA_903893935.1 uncultured Sphingomonadales bacterium | reverse complement strand
GGCGCTGCGGCAGGCGGGCGACGCGCCCGGCTTTGCGCCGCGCCTGCTCGGTCTGACCGCCACGCTCGAAGCGACCAGCAGCGAAACGCGCATCCACACGCACAATCTGATCGGGCGGCTGCCCGGGCGACGGCACGATCTGGGCGGGGTCTTGCTGGTGGCGCACTGGGACCATTTCGGGCGTTGCGCCGATCCGCCGGCCGAGCACCTGATCTGCAACGGTGCGGTCGACAATGCCAGCGGCCTCGCGGTGATCACCGAAGCCGCGCGCGTGCTCGCCGCTGGCCATCCCAATGATCGCGATATCTATTTCCTCGCCACCACGGGCGAGGAGCTCGGGCTGCTGGGCGCGCAGGCATTCGCCGAAAACCCCCCGCTGCCGCTCGATTCGATCATGGCCGTGCTCAATGTCGATTCGACCGGGCTGGTCGGCACCGGCATGCCGGTCAGCGTGATCGGCGCCGGGATGACCGATCTCGACGACAGCATCGCCACGGTCTTGCGCGCGATGCACCGACGCCAGGTGGCGGGCACGGCTGCCAATGCCTTTGTGCGGCGGCAGGATGGCTGGGCGTTCATCCAGCACGATGTGCCAGCAGTCATGGTGTCGAGCGCCTATTCGGACCCGGCCCGGCTCGAAAAATTCATGGACGAGCGCTATCATCGCCCGACCGATGTGGCGAGCCGGGTGGAATACGGCGGCATGGTCGAAGACGTGGCGCTGCAAGTCGAACTGGCGCGCTATTTTGCCGATGTGCATCGGTTTGCCGGGCCGCCGGTGCCGCGCCAGGAGAGCGGCGCGCGCTGATCCGAAATCGTTAAAACATGGGTAGCGTATCGCGCATGGCTTGATTACATGGGCCGCCACATCCCCCCGGACAGAAAGTGGCAGCCGTGATCGAGATCCCCCTTGGCCTGACGTACGACGATGTGCTGCTGCGCCCGGGTCCATCCGATCTGCTGCCCAGCCAGGCCGACACGCGCACGCGGCTGACGCGCGCGATCCCGCTCAACATCCCGGTGCTGTCGTCGGCGATGGACACGGTGACCGAGGCCGACATGGCCATCGTCATGGCGCAGCTGGGTGGAATCGGTGTGCTCCACCGCAATCTGACGATCGAGGAACAGTGCGCCGCGGTGCGCGCGGTCAAGCGATTCGAAAGCGGCATGGTGGTCAATCCGATCACCATCGCCCCCGATGCCACTTTGGGCGAAGCGCAAGGCCTGATGCGCCATCATCGCATCAGCGGCATCCCGGTGGTCGAGGCGTCGGGGCGGCTGGTCGGCATTCTGACCAACCGTGATGTGCGCTTTGCCGACAACCCGGCGCAGCCGGTGCGCGAACTTATGACGCACGAAAATCTGGCCACCGTGCGCCTTGGCACCACTGGCGACGAGGCGCGGCGGCTGTTGCACCAGCGCCGCATCGAAAAGCTGCTGGTGGTGGATGAGCAATATCATTGCATCGGCCTGATCACGGTCAAGGACATCGAAAAGGCGGTCAACTATCCCAGCGCGACCAAGGACGCAGCCGGCCGTCTGCGTGTCGCGGCGGCGACCACGGTGGGCGAAAAGGGCCTGGAGCGCACGCGCGCGCTGATCGATGCGGAATGCGATGTCATCGTCATCGACACCGCGCACGGCCACAACGCCGATGTCGCTCGCGCGGTCGAGCTGGCCAAGAAGCTGTCCAACGACGTGCAGGTGATCGCCGGCAACGTCGCCACCGGCGAAGCGACCCGCGCGCTGATCGATGCCGGCGCCGACGGCGTCAAAGTCGGGATCGGGCCGGGATCGATCTGCACCACGCGGATTGTCGCGGGCGTCGGCGTGCCGCAGCTGACCGCGGTCATGGAATGCGCCGAAGAAGCCGAAAAATCGGGTGTGCCGGTGATTGCCGATGGCGGTTTGCGCACGTCGGGCGACGCGGCCAAGGCACTGGCGGCGGGCGCGAGCACGATCATGATCGGATCGCTGCTGGCGGGCACCGAGGAAGC
>CAITOD010000687.1 GCA_903893935.1 uncultured Sphingomonadales bacterium | reverse complement strand
GAATTTTCCAACACCACGCCGCTGCCCGCCAAAATCTACGCCAACGAAGGCGCCTGCCAGTTCCTGTTCCTCCAGGGCAACGAACCGTGCGAAGTGAGCTATGCCGACCGAGCGGGCAAATACATGGGGCAAAAGGGCGTCACGCTGCCAAAGATTTGATTGCCCCGCCCCGCGCGTGGCTTTAACCATGCGCTTAAACAAGCGGGGATGAGGATATGGCACGCAGTTACGACATCGTGGTCTATGGTGCCACGGGCTACACCGGGCGACTGGTGGCCGAATATCTGGCGCAGAAACACGGTGCTTCGGGCCTCAAATGGGCGATGGCCGGGCGCAGCGCGGCCAAGCTTGCCGAAGTGCGCGATCTGATCGGCGCGCCCGCGGATACGCCGCTGGTGCTGGCCGACAGCGACGATCCGGCCTCGCTCGCCGCGATGGCAGAGTCCACGCATGTCGTGGTGACCACCGTCGGGCCTTACCAGCTCTATGGCACCGATGTGCTGGCGGCCTGCGTCGCGGCGGGCACGCATTATGCCGATCTGTGCGGCGAACCGGTGTGGATGCGCCAGATGATCGACCGGTTCGATGCGGACGCCAAAGCGAGCGGCGCGCGGATCGCGTTTTCCAGCGGCTTCGATTCGATTCCGTTCGATCTCGGCGTGCTGTCGCTGCAAGCCGAAGCCAGAGCGCGTTTCGGCACGCCCGCTCCGCGCGTCAAATGCCGCGTGCGCGCGATGCAGGGCGGGTTTTCGGGCGGCACTGCTTACAGCCTCAAGGCAACACTGGCGGCGATCGGCAAAGAGCCGGCGCTTGCCAAAGTCATGGCGAGCCCGTTCGGCCTGACCCCGGGCTTCACCGGCCCCGACCAGCCCCCCGCCAATGCGCCGATGCTCGATGCGGCGACCGGCAGCTGGGCCGCACCGTTCGTGATGGCGGTGATCAACACCAAAAACGTGCACCGCACCAACCTGCTGCTCGGCCATGCTTATGGCGCCGACTTTGTCTATGACGAAATGATGCTCACCGGCCCGGGCGAACAGGGCCAGGCCGTCGCCGAATACATTGCCAAAACGCCGATGATCGGCACGCCCAACGATCCCAAGCCCGGCGAAGGCCCGAGCGCCGAAGACCGCGCCAATGGCCATTACGATGTGCTGTTCATCGGCGAATGGCCCGACGGGCGCGCACTGCGCTTTGGCGTCAAGGGCCGCTACGATCCGGGCTATGGCTCGACCAGCCGGATGATCGCCGAAACCGGCATTGCCTTGCTCGAAAGCGCGGCCCCCGGCGGGATCGGCACGCCAGGCTCGATCCTCGGCGCCGCGCTGGTGAAGCGTTTGCAGGACCACGCGGAGATAGTTTTCGCGGTCGAAGCCTAGTTCTTGCGCAGCGCGGCCACGCAGGCGCTGCGGTCGAAATCGCGGCCATCACCGCGCCGCGCGTCGACAAATGTCGCGGTCGGCCGGCCGCCGTGCTCGCCGGGATAGAGATAGGCGTCGAGCACGCAGGCGGTGCCCGACCATTGCAGTTTGCGCGCGTCGCCATCGCGGATATCGAGCCGTGGCGGGCCGAACTGGCGGATCAGCGCATCGGCGTCGGCGCCGATCACGCTGGTCACCCCCGGGTCGCTGTGCCTGACATGGTGCGACAGGTGTTCGTCGGGCTGGCTCACTTCGGCAACCGGACGCGCGCCATCGCCGCATGCAGCAAGCAGCAGCATCAGCGCGAGCGGCAGGTTGGCGCGGGTCATCGCGGTGCCATCGCGTGCGTCGCGATGCATGTCAATCGACCCGCAGCCGCCGCTTGCCGCAAGCCGCGCGAGCCTCTAGGCGACGCCTCGACCCCGGCATCCAGAAAGACCCGCGTGTGACCCAGTCTGATCCCCGTTATGATGTTGTCGCCATCGGCAACGCGATTGTCGATGTGATGGCCCCGGCGCACGACGACGACATTGCCCGGCTCGATCTCGCCAAAGGCGGCATGACGCTGGTCGATGAGCCGCGCGCGCATGCGCTCTATGCGGCGATGGGCCCGGCGCGCGAAATTTCGGGCGGCTCGGCGGCCAATACGCTGGCCGGTCTGGCTGCGCTGGGCGCACAATGCGCATTCATCGGCCAGGTCGCCGATGATCAGCTCGGCGAAGTGTTTGCGCACGATATCCGCGCGGGCGGCATTGCTTTTGCCACCCCGGCGCGCGCCGGCCAGCCGGCCACCGCGCGCTGCCTGATTTTCGTGACGCCCGACGGGCAGCGCACGATGAACACGTTTCTGGGTGCCTCGCAATTCCTGCCCGCCGATGCGCTCGACGATCGCGTGATCGCCGATGCCGCGGTGCTCTATCTCGAAGGCTATCTGTGGGACCCCGAAGAGCCGCGCCGCGCGATGCGTCGGGCGATCGCGACTGCGCGCGCGGCGGGCCGCAAAGTGGCGTTCACGCTGTCCGACCCGTTTGTCATTGCGCGCCACGGCGATGATTTCCGCGCGCTGATCGCAGCCGGCGAAATCGACATCCTGTTCGCCAACGAACACGAACTCGCGGCCCTGACCGGCGAGGACGATTTCCACGCCGGCATGGCAGCGCTCGCGCCGCATGTTCCGACTTTGGTGGTCACGCGCGGTGCCCTGGGCGCGCATGCGGCTGCCGGCGATGATCACGCGTATGTCGCGGCGTCTCCGGTCGCGCATGTGGTCGATACCACCGGCGCGGGCGACCTGTTCGCCGCCGGGTTCCTGTTTGGTCATGTGCGCGCGCTTCCGCTCGCAACGTGCCTCGCGCTGGGCGCGGTTTGTGCGGCCGAGATCATTTCGCATTACGGTGCGCGGCCCGAGGCCGATTTGCAGGCATTGGTCGCGCACCTGCTGGGCGAATAGCTATTTGTCTTTCCGTCGGGGCCCCTCGCGCGGTAACCCCGGCGGCATGATGGCTTTTGACCCGCTCGATCATCCGCACCGCCGCCGCAATCTGCTGACCGGGCGCTGGGTACTGGTGTCACCGCACCGCGCCAAGCGCCCGTGGCAGGGGGAAAGCGCCGATCCCGCGCCGCGCGGCGGGCCGTCATACGATCCGCAATGCTATCTGTGCCCGGGCAACACGCGCACCGGCGGCGATATCAACCCCGATTATCGCGCGACGCTGGTGTTCCCCAACGATTTTCCGGCACTGATGCCCGACACGCCCGCACCCGGCCCGGGCGACGATGTGTTCGTCAGTGCGCCGGCGCGCGGCACCGCGCGGGTGATCTGCTATTCGCCCGATCACGCCAAAACGCTGCCCGATCTCGATGAAGCGGCGGTGCGTGCATTGGTCGATACCTGGGCGGAGCAGACCAGCGAGCTGGCCGCGCGCCACGCCTATGTGCAAGTGTTTGAAAACAAGGGCGCGATGATGGGCTGTTCAAGCCCGCATCCGCATGGCCAGATCTGGGCGAGCGATTTCGTGCCGAGCGAACTGGCCGATGAAGACCGCGAACAGGCCGCCTGGTTCCACGCACATGGCCGCGCGCTGCTCGACGACGTGGCGGCGCGCGAACTGGCGGCGGGTGACCGCGTGGTGGCAGTCAACGACCATTGGCTGGCGCTGGTGCCGTTCTGGGCGGCCTGGCCGTTTGAAGTGCTGCTGATCGCGCGCGACCCGGTTGGGCGGATCGACCAGTTGTCTGTCCCCGCGCGCGACGCGCTGGCGCGCATGCTGCGGGTGATCACCGGGCGCTATGACGCGCTGTTTGCCTGTTCGATGCCCTATTCG
>CAITOD010000686.1 GCA_903893935.1 uncultured Sphingomonadales bacterium | reverse complement strand
CGGCACACCCTGGGTGCTGCTGCCCGCCCCGGTGTCGGGCCGGTATCAGCACCATTGCGCCGGCTTCAATCGCGAACTCGGGCATCTCAAGCCCAAGGACATCGAGGGCCACAAGGTCGGCGTGCGCACTTATGCGCAGACCACCGGGCTGTGGATCCGCGGCATCCTGCAGCATGAATATGGCGTCGATCTGTCGAAAGTCATGTTCTGCACGGTGGGCGAAGGCCATCTGGAAGAATACACCGACCCCGAAAACTGCGTGCGCCTGCCCAAGGGCTCGAACATCGGCGAGATGATGCTGGCCGGCGAGCTGGTTGCGACGCTTCAGGGGATCGACCTGCCCAAGGACCCGCGCGTCGAGCGACTGGTGCCCGATCCGTTCAACGCGGCGAAGGACTGGTTTGCCCGCGAAGGCGTGGTGCCGATCAACCACATCTTCGTGGTGCACGAAAGCGTCGCGCGCGACCATCCCGACGCGGTGCGCGAAATCTACCGCATGCTCAAGGACAGCCGTGCGCTGACCGAAGGCGGCGTGCCCGATCCCTTTCCCCCGCTCGGCCTCGAAGCCAACCGCAAGGGTCTGCAACTCGCCATCGACTGGGCCTTTGAACAAAAGATCATCCCGCACAAACCGGGCGTCGACGAACTGTTCACCGACCTCACCGCAAACCTCGCCTGACCCCCGGCCGGGACATTCAATTGTTGATTTGCCGAGATTGAATTGACGCCACAAAGGGCGCCGCGATCGCCCCGAAGACCCGAAAATAGTTTATTGAACTCAACGCGATAACGATATTGCCCCGAGTCCTGACACGCAATTGCGCCAGTGCCGGATTGATATCGATCAAATGGCCGGACCCGGTAGTTTCTAAAACCGGGACGTGTCTGCCCAAGCCGAAGCCGGCGATCGCCGATCTGGGCAAGCGCGCAATGTGTTCCTGATGAAAGGATGCCGAAGTGTCGAAATCAAAATCTCTGATTGGTCTTGCCGGATCGATCCTTGCGCTCGGCGCGTCTTCGGTCGAAGCCAGGGAAGTCATGCTGTTCAACCGCATCGCGCCGACCAAGTCGGTGCTGATGGTGGCCAACCCCGACAACAGCGACGCCCATCCGCTGCTGCAGCAGCCGATCTATGAATATGCCGCACGCTGGTCCGAAGATGGCCAGTGGATCGTGTTTACCGCCGAACGCGACGGGCGCGGCCAGTCCGACATCTGGCGTGTCCATCCGGATGGCACCGGCCTCGAACGGCTGACCGACGACCCCGCCGTCGATGATCAGGCCACCATGTCCCCCGATGATCGCACCGTAGCGTTCATGTCCGACCGCGGCCCGACGCATCGCGCCAACATCTGGCTGCTCGATCTGAAAACCAAAGCCTTGCGCAACCTCACCGGATCGGCCGCGATCCAGGGCGATCCCGCCAAGCCCGACGGGTTCTACCGCCCGTCATGGTCGCCCGATGGCCAGTGGATCGCGTTTACCAGCGATCGCAACACCGACTGGAAATCGCACGACAAAGGCGTCGCCTGGGAGCACTTGCAGGAACT
>CAITOD010000685.1 GCA_903893935.1 uncultured Sphingomonadales bacterium | reverse complement strand
GCCGCCTCAAGCAAAGCCAGCGCGCCGATCAGGGCCGCGCGGGTGCGCGCATCGACCGGGTTGTGCCATTGCGTCCACAGCACGAACACCAGGACCATGAACAGCACACCACCGTGCCAGCTGCTCGCCAGCACCGCGCCCGAAAACACGATCAGCGCCGCCGGGATCGCCAGCATCAGCGCGCGATCGCGGCCAAACAGCACCAGCCGCACCGCAAGCGCCAGAAACAGCGCCGAAGCGATCATGCCCAGCAGCACTTCGAGCCCCGACTGGATCGCACCGCTCCACGGCGTGGCGCGATCGAACAGCGCATTGGCGACAAACACGATCGCGCTGCCAAACGGGTTCATCCGCGTGACTTGCGCCATGAAACCGTTGTCGGCGGGTTGCCACGCGGTCCACATCGCAAACAACCCGAACGCGCCCGCCAGCGCCAGACCGGCCAGCGCGCGCCATTCGACCAGCTTGCGCGCGAGCGCCAGGCGCACGAGCAGATCGAGCCCGAGCAGGCCTGCGGCGAGAAAACTGAACGCGTTGATATTGGCGAGCAGCCCGATCGCCAGACCATAGCCAAGCGGCCGCCGCACGCGATCGGCAAACAGGCTTGCCACCACCGGCAGCAGCAGCAGATCGAGGCAATAGCCGCGCGCCACTACGCTATATTGATAGCCGAAGTAATAGCTCGCGAGCAGGCCAATGCGCAAAGGCAAAGGAAACGGTGCACGCCACAGCACCACGGCTGCCGCCGCGATCGCCAGACCGCACGACAGCATCCAGATCGCCGAAAACGGCATTCCCGCGTGCGAGGCCACCCACAAGATCGCATGCCACAAGCCGGGCGTGCCTTCATAACGCGCGTAATAGCCGATCAGCGCGGCGAAGCTGTTGTCGCGCGCCAGCAGCCAGGCCTGCATTTCGTCGAACCATGCTTCGTGGTGAAAGCCGATCCAGATCACCCAGGCGGCATAGACGGCAAGCGCCAGCGACTGGATGGCAACGGTTCGCGCGGTGCCTGCCGGGGCGTTCCCGGCGGCCGGTTCAATTGGCATGCCCTGCTCCATCGTGCGCCCGATCAGGCGCGCCCGGACTTGCTGAACACCAGCAGATGGCGCAAGGCCGAAGTCGTCGAAAAACTGACCGCGACTGCCACCAGTTTGGCCAGCCGCGGATTGAACGCCAGCGCCGCCGCGCCACCGACGATCACGGTCGTCAGCACCAGCCCGATCAGCGCGGTGACCAGAAACAGGATCTGCTGGCGACGGCGTTCGGGCCCCGCAGCGGCGACATAGTTGCTGAACATCACCCGGCTCGATACGAACCAGTGCACCGCAATGCCGATGATGAACCCGCTGGCGGCGGCTTGTGCGGGCGCCATGCCGCATTGCAGGAAAATCAGGAAACAGCCGGTATCGGCACCAAGCGCCACCACGCTCGAACTCAGATAGCGGGCAAACAGCCCGGTCAGCAGCGGCCGCAAGGGTGCGGGCGTCAGCGCCAGGACTGCATCGCGCATCGGCCGTTCCTGCTCAATCGGCGCAAGCGCGCTGGAAAACCCGTCAAATCTTGTCGCCACCAGACGCTCCGCTCACCCGTGAATGCGACAATGATGGCGGAAAGGCGCTAAACTCGGGTTAATGCCCCGTGCTGCACGACAAAAAATTGACGAATCTGGTTACCGCGCCAGATACCCGCGGCCAGCCCCGTTTTGTCACCCCGGGCTTGATCCGGGGTTCAAATGATCCCTCGGCGCGTTGGCAAAGCGCAGGGGGCGATGGCAATGCCCTCGCCCCCCGGCGTTACATTTCGGTCAGAACGATTTGCGGATCGAACCGCCCCAGATACGCGGATCGTTGATCATGCCGGTCAGGTTGTCGAAGTCGATCGCGCTGATCGAGCGGATCTGGTTGAGAATATTGCGCCCGAAGAACGCGAATTCCCAGCCGGAGGCGCTGCGATAGCCCACTTTCAGCCCGCCTTCGGTCAGCGCACGGCCCCTGAATTCAGCCGCGGTATAGAGGAAATAGTTGATCGAGCTGCGCGTCGCCCAATCGGTGTTGAAGAACGCCGCGGCGCCATTGCCCAGCGGCACTTCGTAATGCGCGTTGAAGCTGCCGACCCAGCGCGGTGCCTGCGGCAGCGCGTTGCCGTCGATCACCGCGAGGTTTGCGCTGTTGATCGGGTCGGTCACCGTGCAGCCGGCGCCGCAATAGGGGATCGCCAGACCGGGCGCGCGCATCAGCGTGTAGTTGTAGCTGCCGCTGGCCGACAGCGTGAAGCCCTTGAACGGCCGCACTTCGAACTCGCCTTCGGCGCCGTTGCCATAGACGCGCGGCACCGTGACCAGAGCGGCGGCATTGCCCACCCCGCCGACTTCGGTCAGCGTCATGTCGTTGGTCCGGCTCCAGTAGCCGTCGACCGCAAACGTGAGCTTGCCATCGAGGACCGAGCCCTTGAACCCCGCCTCGAACGACAGCGTGGTCTGCTTGGCCGCGGTGTTCTGGATCGAGCCGAAAGTCACCCGGTCCTGGATCGCCGGCCCGAGGTAACCGGTCGCCGCGCGCGCATAGAAATTGATCCTGGGCGTGATCGCATAAGTGGCACTGGCATCCCAGGTGGCATAGCCGGCGCGGACCGATGCCGTCTGCGGCGCGAGCACATAGGCGGTACTGCCGTTGGGCGCGGTGAGCGTGCCATAGATCTGGTATTGTCCGCTCAGGCCGGCCGCATAGCCGCCGACCGTATCGCGCTTGTGGTCTTCGGAATAACGCACACCCGCGCGCAGCGTCAGCTGATCAATCTTGTATTCGCCCGAAGCATAAGCGCCGAAATTGGTGTTGCGATCGTTGTGCTCGATATCCTGATCGAGGTCCTGCGCCCGCGTGGTGTAGCTGCAGGTGTAATTGGTGGTGACCGGGTCGGGCGTCGTGCAGCTGACCGGCTGATAGTCGAATTCGCTGTAGGTGAGCTTTTGCGTAAACACATAGAGCCCGCCCTGCAGACGGATGCCGCCGAATTCGTCGGAGACGAAGCGCAGTTCCTGGCTGAATTCATCGGGCCGCGTCACACCCCCGGTGTTGTCGGGGAAAAACCCGCCATTGCCGAGCCCGGCCGGCGGATAGGTGCTGCCATAGGTCGAGCCGCCATCGATATCCCCGGTGCTTTCGACCCGGGCATGTTCGAACGCGGTGATCGAATAAAGCGTGCCGATACCGTCAAAATGCTTGTCGAGGTGGAGATTGGTGCCCCATTGCGACAGCGACTGGCTTGTAAAACCGTCGATGCTCACTTGTGCCGGGTTGAACCCAGCGGCGAAATTGTTGGAGCCTTCCTGGAACAGGCCCGAGCGGAATACGCGCGGCGTTCCGTCCAGCCCGCGAATGTGGAAGTTCAGCAATGCGTGAAAGCTGTTGTCGGGCGAAACCCAGGCCAGCTGCACGCGCCCGGCCTCGTCGGTGTAGCCTTCCAGCCGGTGCGGCGCGACCGAGCCCGGCGTGCCGTAATTGGTGTTGGTCACCCAGTTTTCACGATGCTGGACAATGCCCGAAAAGCGCGCGGAAAAACCTCCGCCCAGCGGCACGTTGAGCGCGGCCTCGCCGTTGATGGTGGTGTAGCTGCCCACTTCGAGCGAGCCATACCCGCCAAGGCTGTCGGTCGGCTTGGCCGAATCGAGCTTGACCACGCCCGCCGGCGTGTTGCGCCCGAACAGCGTGCCTTGCGGCCCGCGCAAGACTTCGACATCGGCGAGATCGAACACCGGAAAGCTTTTGAGGAACGGGCTTTCCAGCGCCACATCGTCATAGACCACCGAAACGGGCTGTGCCGCATTGTTGTCGAAATCGGTGTTGCCGAGACCGCGGATATAGAAGCGCGGATAAGTCCGGCCAAACGAGCTTTCGATCTGCAGGCTGGGCGTGCGCGACGACAGGAAGCGGATGTCGAGCCCGCTCGAATTGAGCACATCGAGCTTTTCGCCCGCAATCGAGGTCACCGCGAGCGGCACATCGCGCGCTTTTTCGTTGCGGCGCGTGGCCGTGACGACGATTTCTGCGGGTGCCGCACCCGCCGCATCGGCGGCAACTGCAGCATCCGGTGTGGCGGCATCGGCATATGCCGAGCCGGGCAATGCTGCGACTGCTGCCAGGACACAGCCACACGCCGTCGAAACGGCCAACGACGATTTTGCAAAGTGACGCATGGATCCCCCTCATGATGGGACCCTCCCATCATTTGCGCGGTGCAGCCCCTGTTTTCGAGGGCTTTGCACGCTCGAAATTATCTAATCCGGATTCACAAAACTGCAATGTCAAACCGGCGCAACCGGCGACGCGGGATGATCCATGATGTTGCTGTGCAACACATTGCGCCCGGTCTGGCGGGCCGGCGCGCGACCTTGCGGCCTGACCGGGATTGAAACAGCACCCGCGCGTCAAACCCCTTGTACGAGAGGCCTCGACAAGCCACGGTCTGGCCGATAACCGGGCCCGAGGTCACCCGCCATTGCCAAAAGCGGCGGCGAAGACCGAAACGAGGAGCTGTTTGCAATGGTTCAAGCATACGAATGCGCAGCTACGGCGCCGGACGCACGGTCCGACTCGCGTCCGGACCTGATCGACGGGCCGACGCACCACGCCGGGCTGAACGCATGGGTGGCAGACATTGCCCGGCTGACCAGGCCCGCGCGCGTCGTGTGGTGCGACGGTTCGGAAGCGGAACGCGAGCGTCTGACCGCCGAACTGGTGGCATCGGGCACGCTGATCGCGCTCAATCCGGCGCTGCGCCCGGGCAGCTATCTCGCCCGGTCCGACCCGCGCGATGTTGCGCGCGTTGAAAGCCGGACATTCATCTGCTCGGCGCGCGAAGCCGATGCGGGGCCGACCAACAACTGGCGCGACCCGGCCGAAACGCGCACCACGCTGAACGGGCTGTTCGACGGCGCGATGGCCGGGCGCACCATGTATGTGGTGCCGTTCTGCATGGGGCCGCTGGGTTCGGCGGGCAGCGTGATCGGCGTCGAAGTGACCGATTCGGCGTATGTCGTGCTGTCGATGCGCACGATGGCGCGGATGGGCGCACCCGCGCTTGCAGAGCTTGGCGAAGACGGGTTTTTCGTGCCTTGCGTGCATTCGGTAGGCGCACCGCTGCAAGCGGGCGAGGCCGATGTCGCGTGGCCGTGCAACGACGAGAAATGGATCGTCCATTTCCCCGAAACGCGCGAAATCTGGTCGTATGGATCGGGCTATGGCGGCAATGCGCTGCTCGGCAAGAAATGCCTCGCGCTGCGCATCGCCAGCGTGATGGCGCGCGACCAGGGCTGGCTCGCCGAACACATGCTGATTCTCAAAGTCACCCCGCCCGAAGGCGCTGCGCATTATATGGCGGCGGCGTTTCCTTCGGCTTGCGGCAAGACCAATATGGCGATGCTGCGCTCGACGCTGCCCGGCTGGACGGTCGAAACGGTGGGCGACGATATCGCCTGGATGCGGCTCGGCGACGACGGCCGGCTCTATGCGCTCAATCCCGAAGCGGGGTTCTTTGGCGTGGCGCCGGGCACCGGCCCCGAAACCAACCGCAACGCGATCGAGACGCTGCGCGACAACACCATTTTCACCAATTGCGCGCTGACCGCAGACGGCGACGTGTGGTGGGAAGGCCTGACCGACACGCCGCCCGAAGGCCTGACCGACTGGCGCGGCCAGCCGTGGAGCCCGACTTCCGGCACCCCCGCGGCGCACCCCAATGCGCGCTTTACCGTGCCTGCCGCGCAATGCCCCTCGATCGCGCCCGAATGGGACGATCCGGCCGGCGTGCCGATTTCGGCGATCCTGTTCGGCGGGCGGCGCGCCACCAATGTGCCGCTGGTGACCGAAGCGTTCGACTGGGACCACGGGGTCTATCTGGCGGCCAATCTGGCATCCGAAGGCACTGCGGCGGCGGAAAACAAAGTCGGCGCGCTGCGCCGCGATCCGTTCGCCATGCTGCCGTTCTGCGGCTACGACATGGGGCGCTATTTTGCGCACTGGATCGATCTGGCGCGCAAGGCGCCGCATGGCGGGGCCAATCTGCCGCGGCTCTATCTGGTCAACTGGTTCCGCAAGAGTGCTGCGGGCAAATTCCTGTGGCCCGGGTTTGGCGACAACATCCGCGTGATCAAATGGATCGTCGGACGCGTGACCGGCACGCTCGGCGCGCGTGACAGCGCGATCGGCCGGCTGCCGCTCGATGGCGATCTCGATCTGGGCGGGCTGGTGCTGCGCGATGGTGCGTTCGACGAACTGATGGCGATCGATCCGGCCGCCTGGCGCGACGAGGCGCAAGCCAACGCGCACGATCTCGCGAAGTTCGGCGATCTTCCCGAAGCACTCGCCGAACAGCAACGCCGGCTCGAAGCGCGAGTGGCGGCGTGAGCCTGCGGCTCGCGCTGCTGCTTGCCCTGGCGCCCGCCGTGGCCGTGGCGCAAGCAGCGCCCCGCCCGGCGAGCGTGCCCGATATCGACGCGCCCGAACTGGCCCGAACCGGGGCTTATGCGGCGGGGGTTTCCCGGCAGATCATCGCGCTGCACGATCGGCTCGATCCGCTCGCATCGCTGGTCGCGGGGCACGAAGTCCATGGCGACCGCGTGCTGCACTTGCGCATCTGGTATCCCGCGCATGCCGCCGCGGGTGCTGTTGCGGTGACCTACCAGGCAAGCCTTGTCGGCGATCAGGGACAACCCGACGCCACTTTCACCGTGCCGGGCATCGCCTATGCCGATGCGCCGCCTGCGGGCGAGCATTTCCCGGTGATCGTGCTCAGTCACGGCTATGGCAACGATCCGGTCATGCTGAGCTGGCTGGCCGAAAACCTTGCCACCAAAGGCTATGTGGTGGTGGCACCCGAACACCGCGACCCGCCCAACTGGGACCGCGCCAAAGCGCCCGCCGGGCTGCTGAGCCGACCGCTCGATATCAACGGCACGCTCACCGCGATCCATGCCGGCATGCTGGGCAAGCTGGTCGATGCCGACCGGCTGGGGCTGATCGGCTATTCGTATGGCGGCTATGGCGTGCTCGCCGCGGCGGGTGCGCGGCTCGATCCGGCAAGCCCCGCAGTTGCGCTGCTGCCCAAGGACCTGGTTGCGCAATACGCCGGCAGCGGCGCGCGCGCGGACAACCTGATCGCGCAAGGCGTGCGCGCGGTGGTGGCGATTTCGCCCGCAGGCGGCAGTTGGTCGGTGTGGGGCGCCGATGGCGTCGGCCTCGCGGGGATCAAGGCGCCCTTGCTGGTGATTACCGGCAGCAACGACCGCACCGTCGGCTATGAAAAGGGCCCGGCGGCGACCTTTGCGCAAGCGATCCACGCCGACCGGCACATGCTGGTGTTTGCGGGCGCCGGTCACGACATCGGCACCGGTCCGCCACCGGCCGAAATGCACCAGCGGCTGTGGGATCTCGACTGGTTTGCCGATCCGGTGTGGCGCAAGGACCGGGTGAACGCGATCGCGACGCATTTCATCACCGCGTTTCTCGACCAGCGGCTCAAGGGCGATGCCGCCAAAGCCGCCTATTTCGCTGTGCCCGCCGAAGTGTCCGACCACCCCGGGTGGACCGATCCCGCGACCGATTACGCCGCGGTGAGCCAGGGCGGCAGCAATCCGACCTGGAAAGGCTTTATCCGCAACCATCAGGACGGGCTGATCCTGCGGCATCTGCCGGCGCAATAAGCGGATTTTGCGCGCGTTCGATCTGGACGGGCAAGGCTGTCGGCGCCTATGAGCGGGCCTTGTTCACCAGGACCCGGACGACCATGACGATCAAACTGACGCTGACCGAAGACGAAGCCGAAATCCTGCTCGACGCGCTCGAAGCCGACATGGAAGGCTATCTCGAATCCGCCAAGGAAGCGCGCGGCAACAACAACCGCGAAGACGTCAAGACGTTCAGCGAAGCCGCCGAGCGCATTCAGGCGCTGATCAACAAGATCAGGCCGCTGGTCGACTAATTCCCGATTGCAGCCGCGCGCGGCCACCAGGTCAAAGTGTGGTGGTCGTGCGCGGTGGTCCACAGCCCGGCGCGGGTGTAGCGCAGCGCGCCGCTGCCGACCGGCTTGCCCACGCGCGCGGTGATGGCAAGGCTCGCCGGATCGATCACCACAAAAGTCTGGTCGTCGGTCGTGCGCAGCCACACTTTGCCCCCGCCGGCATCGATATCGCCCCATTTGAGCGACGCGCCGACTTTGATGCGGCCGGTGACCGCGCCGCTCTGCGCATCGATCCGCGCGAGCGTGCCGTCGCCCTGTTCCTGCACCCAGACCGCGCCTTCGCCAGCAACCAGAAAGCCCGGTGCCTTGCCCAGCGCGGTGTGCGACACCACGGCATTGGTATCCGGATCGATCCGCTGCAATGTCCGGCCGGGGCCGCTGACCGCCCACAGTGCGCCCAGACCAAACGCCAGATAAGACGTGGCGGGGGCGACCGCGATCGAAGCGACGACACGGTTTGTCGCCGGATCGACGCGCGCAATTGCACCCGCAGCATCGCTTGCCACCCAGATCGAGCCCGCGCCCGCCACGACATTGAGCTCGCCCTCGCGATCGGCAATGCCGGTGCGGACAACCGCGGTCACTTTCGCGGTGCGCAAATCGATCCGGTTGAGCGTGGCCCGCTGGCAATCGGCCACCCACAACGCATCGGCCGCGATCGCCATCGCGCCGCAAGGATGCGCCATGGCGACCCGCGCCAGCTTGCCGTGCCGCGACCAGCGTTCGACCCTGCCCTTGTTGGTCGCCCACACCGTCGTGCCGTCGACCACCAGAAAATCGGCAAACCCGGGCACCGTGATCACTTCGGGCCTGGGCGCAGCCGGCGCCGGCACGCCCAAACCCAGCGCAAGCGCCACCGCGCCAAAGCTCGACATCCTTCGCATGGAACTGGCTCCTGACCGCAACGCGCAGAGGCGGCATACGGCAGTTGACGTATCTGGCGCAGCATGAATTTCGCTTACGCAAAAAAGGGCTTTGGATTATGCTCCGGGGCCGTCCCGGGGGATTTGGTGCGAAACGCCGTGACCTTTTCCGCCAGCCGCGAGTACACCGAGATGGCCCAGACCCGTACCGAGCTGAAAACCACGCTGCTCAACCTGCTGCCGCCGGCGACGGTCGCGGTGATCGTGCTGTTCTGGTGGCTGGCGCCGCGCGGTTGGGTCAACCACCCCTGGTCGTCGACCGCGGTTGTGCTGGCGACGGTGGGCTTTGTGCTGGCGCTCGAATGGGTGGCAGAGCGGCATGCGGGCTGGCGCCTGACCTGGCGCGAGTTTCTGACCGACGCGTTCTACGTCGCGCTCGGTTTTACCGCGATCGACTGGCTGGCCAGCCATCTGGCCGATGACCCGCTCAAAGCGCTCAAGCAGTCCTGGCACCTCGCCACACCCTGGGCCGCGCATCTGCCCTTTCTGGTGCAAGTGGCCGCGGTGATCGTGCTGATCGAATTCGGCCAGTACTGGATGCACCGGCTGATGCACCGCGTCTATCCGCTGTGGCTGACGCATGCCCCGCACCACCACATCACGCAGCTCAACGCGATGAAAGGCTTTGTCGGCAATC
>CAITOD010000684.1 GCA_903893935.1 uncultured Sphingomonadales bacterium | reverse complement strand
CAGCCGATATGCACGGCAATGCCCGCATCGCGCGCTGCATCGGCCAGATCGGCGCCAACCACGTTGCGCACATCGATGATCGCGGCGACATGCACCCCTGCACCGGCCAGCGCCAGCGCATCGCGCCAGCCGCTGTCGTGCGCGGCCATCACCACCACCGCATGGCCCACCGCCACGCCATAGCGCAGCGCGAGCGTGCGCCCGGCGCTGGCCAGCATGACACCGGGCACATCGTTGCCGTTGAACACCAGCGGACGCTCGATCGCGCCTTGCGCCAACACGACTTCGCCCGCGCGGATGCGCCACAGCCGCTCGCGTGGCCCGCTGGCATCGGCGGGCGCCAGATGGTCGGTCAGGCTCTGCGTCGCGCCGATGAAGTTCTGATGGTAATAGCCGAACGCGGTGGTGCGGGTCATCACCGTGACATTGCCTGCCGCCGCCAGCTCGTCCTTCAACGCATCGAGCGCGGCCCATTGCGCCGGATCGGCCAGCGCGCCGCCGCCCAGTTCATCGTTGTCGTCGATCAGGATGACCCGGCCACCGCGTTCTGCTGCCTCCAGCGCCGCCGTGATCCCCGCCATGCCGCCGCCGACCACCAGCACTTCGCAATGCGCATATGTCGCGTCGTAATGGTCGGGATCGCGCGCCACCGGGCTGTCGCCCAGCCCGGCCAGCTGGCGGATCACCGGCTCATACAGTCTTTCCCACGCCGAACGCGGCCACATGAAGGTCTTGTTGTAAAATCCCGCCGGAAACAGCGCGCCGAACACATCGTTGAGCGATGCGACATCGAATTTCAGCGACGGCCAGCGGTTCTGGCTTTTCGCGGCGAGCCCTTCGTAAAGCGCTACTTGCGTGCTGCGCAAATTGGGCGTGATCCGCGCCGGGCCACGATCGACGCTGACCAGCGCATTGGGCTCTTCGGCCCCCATGCCGACCAGCCCGCGCGGACGATGATATTTGAACGAGCGCCCGACCAGCATGACACCCGCAGCCGCGAGCGCCGAAGCGAGCGTATCGCCGGCAAACCCCTGATAGCCCTGCCCGTCGAACGTGAACGGCAGCGCGCGGCTGCGATCGACGCGGCCGCCTGCAGGAAGCCGGTATCCGCTCATGCCGCGTCTCCGCCGGGACGCGCTTCGCCGGCCTTGTACGTCACTTCAAAACGGTCGGTAACAGTGTCGCGCACCGCGTTGAAAAACCGCGCGCAGCCATGCGCATGCCGCCAGCGTTCGGCGTGCTTGCCGCGCGGATTGCGCCGGATGTAGAGGAACTGTTCCCATTCGCGGTCGGACAGCGCCGCGGGATCGAGCGGGCGCGCGATATGCGCTTCACCGCCATAGGTGAATTCCACCTCGGGGCGATCTTCCTCGCAGTAGGGACAATGGATCAGGATCATCAGGGTTTTCCGTCAGTGCGCGACCGCGGCGGCCGCCGCTTCGTCGATCAGCCGGCCATTGCGGAACCGGTCGAGATTGAACGGCGCGTTGATCGTATGCGGCGCGTCGTGCGCGATCGTATAGGCCAGCAAGTCGGCCGCACCCGGCGTTGCCTTGAACCCGCCAGTGCCCCAGCCGCAATTGACATAGAGCCCCGGAACCGGGGTCTTGGCGAGGATCGGCGAACGATCGGGCGTCACATCGACAATCCCGCCCCAGGTGCGCAGCATGCGCATGCGCGTGAAGATCGGGAAAAT
>CAITOD010000683.1 GCA_903893935.1 uncultured Sphingomonadales bacterium | reverse complement strand
TGGATGCGCCCGAACCGTTGCTCAAGGCGATTGGGAGTCCACGGGAGGTCATAATTCACCCTCAGGTGAGCGCGTTGCAGGTTGATGCCTTCACCGGCGGCATCGGTGGCCAGCAACACCTGCACCATGGGGTCATGGAGAAAACTTTCCTGCGCCTTGCGGCGATCTTCGCGGCCCATGCCACCGTGAATCATGACGATGGCGGTTTGGCGTCCCATCAGGGAGCCGATTTTCTGATTCAGATAATTGAGCGTATCGCGGTGCTCGGTAAACAAAACGAGTTTCTGACGTGGGGATGGTTTGGGCGGAGGCAACGGGCCGGCACCATACGGCACAGGGTCTTCGGAAAGACGGTCACCAACTGCCGCCGGGGTGAAAATTTCGCCAAGCAAATGACCGAGTTCGCGCCACTTGGTATCCTGCCCACTGCGCCGGACATCGGCGGCGAGCGTTTCCAAGCGGGTCAGTGTGTCAATTTCTGCCCGGAGTTCCGCGATGGTGCTGGCGGCGGTGGCCTGGTCGAGAATTGCTTCCTCGGCCTGCTCGATTTCATTTTCCGGTGCCTCCTCAAGGTCTTCCACGTCGTCTTCATCCAACTGCGGACCATTGGCAATCGTGGGTGGCGTGACCGTCCCGCGCTGCATCAATTCGACCTCGCGAATCCGTTTCTCCAGGCGCTCGCGCCGCCGCCGCAAGGATTGGTAAATCGCTTCGGGCGATGATGCGAGACGGCGCTGAAGAATTGTGAGCGCAAAACCCACCGTGCCGGCGCGTTTGTCATTCTCCAATGCTTTTGCCCGGTCAAACTCCGTGCGGACGTAATCGGTCACTTCCTTGTAGAGCCGCGCCTCGGCATCCGAAAGTTTGTAGGGAACAGTGTAGGCGATGCGTTCAGGAAAGAGTGGGCGGCCGTCAAACTTGAGCAGTTTTTCCTTCACCATGCGCCGCATCAGGTCTGACACTTCGACTTGATGGACGCCATCGCGGAACTTGCCCTCAAACCGGTCGCCATCCAACAGCGCCATGAATAGCTGAAAATCTTCCTCCTTTCCGTTGTGAGGCGTGGCGGTCATCAGCAGGAAATGGCGGGTGAGACCGGAAAGGAGCAGGCCGAGATTATAGCGCTTCGTGCGCTTCACCTCGCCGTTGAAAAATGTCGCCGAAAGTTTGTGCGCTTCGTCGCAAACGATGAGGTCATAGCGACAATCCGGGGCGGAGAGTTTTTGCTGCACGTCCTCGTTGCGCGAAAGTTTGTCGAGGCGCGCGATGCAAAGGTCATTTTCGAGAAACCAATTGCCGGTGCGCGCCGCTTCCAGTTTGTCGTTGGTGAGAATCTCGAACGGAAGGTGGAATCGCCGATTCAATTCGTCCTGCCATTGCTCGACCAGGCTGCCGGGGCAGACAATCAGGCAGCGGCGGAGGTCGCCACGGGCCATCAGTTCTTTGATGAGCAGGCCGGCCATAATGGTCTTGCCCGCGCCGGGATCGTCGGCCAGCAGGAAACGAAGCGGTTGCCGGGGCAACATGGCTTCGTAAACGGCTGTGATTTGATGCGGCAAGGGATCCACCAGCGACGTATGAACCGCGAGCACGGGGTCAAACAGGTGCGCGAGGCGAATGCGATGCGCCTCGGAAACCAGGCGGAACAACGCGCCGTCGCCATCGAAACTCCACGGGCGACCGGAATCCACAATTTCAATGTTGGTCTCGTCGTGCCGGTAGAGAACTACGTCCGCCACACGGCCGGTGGGCCCGCGATACACCATGGTGATGGCGTCGGAGCCGTGCCACTCGACACTGACAATCTCGACATGGGCATCAGGGAGAATCCCCTTTACCAACGTCGTAGGTGTCAGTTGTTCCAGACGAGCCATGGAGAAAAGACTTTAGATTACGTCAGTTAAAAGTCAGTAAAAATTCAGTCGGCAAAAATGCAACAAGCGTTGTAATGATGCGAGGTTAGAAATCTAATTTTCTTTTTCATTCAGACAGCATGACGCGGTAGGTGGGACATTCGCTGTCCATGCCGAAAAATAACTTCGGCTCGAAAATTAGTGGCGTGGCGGCGTGAGACGAACCGTAGTGCCAGGCTTGGTGACGTTGACGCCTTTGACTTTCAGCATGGCTTTGGCGAGCGTGCGATGCTCGTCGGTGGCCACATTCGGCGGCAGGATTCCGGCGAAACGCCCCTCCATCGAATCCAGTTGCGGCATATCTGATTCGTTGAAACCAAAGAATTTTCCGTTGCCACTACGGATGATGGGCAGGAATTTTTGCTTTTGGCCGCCCTGCGCTTCGCCCATGAGCACTATGACTTCCTGCCGGTCAAACGACTCGGACGGCGGCTCGGTCATGTCGAATTCCTCGTTCGGCTTTGCCGTTTTCATCCAAGCCTCAAGCGCCATGACCGCGACGGTCGCGGCGTGGGCGATGCACATGAGCCGGGCGGTAGTGGCGAAAGCGTCTTTTTCATTTTCATCCGCCAACGAAGTCGGGACGAACATGAGCGGACCGTCCGTGCCAATCAAGAAAAGCGTGGGAGCCATTTTCCCGCTATTGCGCATACAGAATTCCGCGTAATGGCCGGCTTGGGCCATG
>CAITOD010000682.1 GCA_903893935.1 uncultured Sphingomonadales bacterium | reverse complement strand
GTCTTGTTGGCCGGAACATGGTTGCGCTCCATCCAGTCGAGCAGGGTTGCGGTGATCAGGGTAGTGGCGGAACTGCGCCCTTCGGCGGAGAGGCCCGCCAATTTGTTGATGTCGCGGGCGGTGGCAGGAGGCTGATGCTTGCAACGAGGGCAGAACCGGAAGCGGCCAGCAAAGAACCAGCTGCGCACGCCGTTTTCGTCTCGAAGGCCTTCGGCCCCGAGCATCATCAAGCGGCCTTCATGCTTGCCCCGGTGAGCCGATTTGAGCCGTGGACTGCCCGAGGCGGTCGTTTCAAGCCAATCATCGGGATAATCTTCGAGAGAACTGGCAAACTCCAGGTCGCCGCAGGAATCCGGAACGAGAAATCCGTGCTGGGAGCCGTCTTCATCGACATCATCGCGTGCGGTGAGGTCAATCGGCCGCGCGATCACGACACCGCTCTTGTCGATCGTTACGCTGTGTATTTCCTGGCCACATTCACGACAGAAAAACATTGGGTACAGCCGAGCTGTATCATTCTCTCGGTCGAATTTTTCCGCTGTCAGCATGACCTTTCGCGGACCGGCAGGCTGCAAGGTGGCATGGGCGTGACCGGCACCGGATATGAAGCGGTGCAGCTTGAAGGCCATGAAGGCCTGATCGCGGTCATCGGTGCAGCCGTTCATGGCAATGAGTCGACCTGCCAGCGCTGCCCTGCAGGCTTCACCGTCGAGCTGGGTCAGTTTGGCCAAGTCAGCAGCAGCGTCGGTTAGTGTGATGGGTCGACGACGTTTCAATGCCTCGCCGCCTTCGAGGCCGATGTTCATCTCGATCCAGGCAGTCAAGGGATCGGTCCGCAAGCCATCAACCGTTTCCGGGACATTCCCGGTATCGAGCACGGAAGCCTTTAATGCCGCATCGTTCGGAAGGCTCTGCGTGCAGCGCTTGAGGCTTTCCGTAATGACATCGTCGGCCAGTACCTGGCTGCCGAAGAGAAGTGACCCGACACGGGCAACTTCCGAGCGGCCGGCGTCCTCATCGCCGGATGCCATCGTTGCCGAGCTGCCGATGCAGAGCATATTGTCGGAACCCATTCGTTCGCGCACACGTCGAACCAGCATAGCGACGTCGGCACCTTGCCGCCCACGATAAGTATGAAGCTCGTCAAGTACGAGGAACTCCAACCCCTGCATGTTGGCAATGACCTGCTGATCGACATCATCCTGCCGGGTCATCAGGAGCTCAAGCATCATGAAGTTGGTCAGGATGATGTCGGGCGCAGCTGCCGCGATCCGTTTGCGTTCCGCCTCGTTCTCTTGCCCGGTATAGCGTTCGAAGGTGGGCTTGAGCTCGCTTTCGATCCCGCATCCCTCGATAAATTTCTGAAGCTCTTCGCGTTGCGAGTTCGCGAGGGCGTTCATGGGATAGATGATGATCGCGCGCGTGCGCGCTGGCTCTCCGGCGCGGCGTGCCTTGAGGATCCGATCGATGATCGGGACAAAGAAGCAAAGCGATTTGCCTGATCCCGTCCCCGTGGTGACGATGTAATTGCGGCCTTGAACGGCCTTTACCAACGATCGATCCTGATGGCGCCTAAGTTCGATCGGCTTGCGGGCGCTGCCGACTGAGAAAATCTGCGGCAAGGCAGGGTCTATCAAGCCTTCGCTGACTAAATCTGGCAGGCTACGGCCTTCAAGAAAGCTTGGATTGATGCCAACCAAGGGCTCAGGCCAGAATTTGCCGCTACGGTACAATTCTTCCACTTTGTCCGCGATGTCAGTGGCGCGAATTTTCGTAAAGGAACGAGCGAACTGTTCGTACTTGCCGATCAGCTCAGCGTCTATTTGAAAGACGTCCATCGTTTCCCCGCAATTGGTTGATCAATCAATTCGCATTTAGAACGGACTTTGCATCCATTTCTGGCACCCTATGATTTTTCGTGCACAGGAGCCCTCCAAGCGGATTACTAAACGATAAGCCTATATAAAAAAGGTGGTTTCTGCATCGCGCGTGAATTTCTGTGGAAATGGGAATAGCGCCGACCCTTGCACGCATCCCGACCGTCAATTGTCCCTGACATGGGGAATTTTTGGCATGGTCCTGACCGCGGGAATGGGGCCTCGATTGAAGTTTTCGGCCTAGTTGTTTTGGTGGGCAAACGTCGGCGCTCGATCAAGGTGAAGATGCCAACGACCAAAATTTCGCTCTGCGAAATCGACCAGCCACAGTGGGATTAGGAGAGAGGCAAAGAGGGGGGCGACGATCTTGATCTCGAAGAGGCCGGTAAAGAGCGACAAGGTAAGGGCGACCAGCGCGATTATCGTTGCGATGAGAGCCGCTGTTTTAGCGACTGCTATATAGCGTGGAATGCGTACGTCACGGACCTGCTTTAGGTGGACGATCTGCTTTTCTGTCTCGGCGAGTGCGGACTGCGCCGATCGGATCTCAGCTCTGAGCGCAACCCTCTCTGTCATGAGCTTTTCGAGCGGTGGGCTGAGCGCCTGCATCGTGGCCAGCAGATGAGCTTTGGTTGTTGATTGTCTTTCGGTCATCTCAGGCACTCAAGGAAAGCAGTTTCTCAGACATGGTGTCGCTGATGGTGCCGTGTTCCAGCAGGTACTGGAACAGTGCGCTGCCCAGCTTGACCAGCGATTCCTTCTCGACCGGGTCGCCCCTACGGGCGAGGTAGTCCCACGCGGTATCGATCGAGATTTCGTAGGTTTCATCCAGGCTGGTCGGATCAGGGCGACCTTCGCCGGTGAGCAACCAGGCCGGGTTCACCTTGTATGTCCTTGCGAAGGCGAGGATCGTGCTGGCCGGTGGGTCCCGGGTCCCCTTTTCGTAATTCACTAAGGCGCCGTGTGACACCCCGATCGCGGCTGCCACGTCGATCTGGTTCAGCCCACGCATCTTACGGATGTCCAAAAAGCGTGCCCCGATGCTCACGCACCACCCGCGCACGAATCTGACTTGACCAAACTCACAGTCATGAGTTACTCCATATTTTGTGAGTTAATAACTAACTCTGAATCCAAACTACTACAGAGGTGCAAGCCATGCAATTGCTGACGCTTCCGAAGCTGGCCGCGCAAAGTGGCTGGCCGGAATCACGCATTCGCCGAATGGTTGCACGCGGACAACTCGCTCATATTCGGGTGAACGGGCGCCTGCTGCTGCCTGTGACCGCCATAGACGAATATGTGGCAAACCATTTCGTGGCGCCGTCCGATGCCGACATGCAGCAGGTTGCGGCGAGTAAATAGCAACCGCGACGCAGTGGCTGGGCGCCACTGCGCCCCGATCGTTATGCCGGCTTAGCGTCTGCTCAAGAACGCGGTCATGCTTCCAGTTGGGAATGCTGGGGCTGCGAAACCGAGAAAGGGTCTGGTAGGAGGTGATGATATGACGATCCCCGCCCGGATCACCCAAGCAGACATGGCGCGCGCTGCGAAATCTGTGCGCGCTGCGGGCTACGAGCGAGCGCGAATCGTGATGGATTTGGCAAACGCCAAAATCGAGATCATCATCGGTGAATCGGCAGCCAAGCCGATCATTGCCGAGGAATGGGATGATGAAGATGTCTAGTCTGCCGCCGCATGTTTATGCGGTGAAAGACCGCCACGGAAAAATCCGCTATCGTTTCGTGCGAAAAGGTTGGGCGAGCGCTTATCTGAATGGCGAACCGTGCAACGCCCAATTCCATCGCGCCTATGCCGAGATCATTGATCGCGGGCCGAAGGAAAAGACTTCGGCCAAGTCGCCAACGAAAGTGACACCGCGCTCGCTCGACGACCTGTTCGCCAAGCACAAGACGCAGGTCAAGTGGAGCAAGAAGGCTGCGCGCACCCGCATGGTGCAAAGCCGGATCATTGAGCGATTCCTCGACAGGCACGACAAAAAGGGTCGCCGCTATGGCGAGCGTCCGACCGATGCCGTCACGGTAACTTGGCTGGAAAACATTCTCGCCAGCATGGTCGACACGCCAGCTGCCGCGAATGTCCTGCGCAAGGTGTTGTCCGGCCTGCTGGATACAGCGATCAAGATGGGCTGGCGTGACACAAACCCGGCGCGGCTGACCGATACTTTCAAGGAAGGTGAGGGCTCAGTCATGTGGACCGAGGCAGATATCGCCCAATATCGCGCTGCGCACCCGCTGGGAACGATGGCGCGACTTGTGCTGGAGCTGGCGCTGAACACGTCGGGTAGGCGCTGCAACGTCGCCGGGCTGACCAGAGACAGCATCCGCGGCAATGAGATCGTGACCGCGCATGTCAAGGGCAACCACGAAAGCACAGTTCCGCTACTGCCAACCACGCGTGCCGCGATCGAGGCGCTGCCGGCCGCTCCGATCAAGTATTTGGTCACGACGCAATTCGGCAAGCAGTTCACAGTCGATGGTTTCGGTAACAGAGTGCGCAAGTGGTGTGATGCCGCCGGCCTGCCGGATCATTCGTTGCATGGCATCCGGAAGGCTGTCGCGCGCCGGGTGGCAGAGAGCGGCGGAACCGATGCCGAAGGGCAGGCAATAACGGGCCACAAGAAGGCGGAAACGTTCGCATATTACCGGGCCAAGGCCAATCGATCGAAGCTGGCTGCGAAGGGAATAAACGCCGCTTTTGAGACGTTCGATTTCCAACCTTCCACTCCAGAAGGTTTCCAACCTCAGAAAAACACAGGAATTTCAGATGATTAATCTTGTGGATGGTGCCCGGGGACGGAATCGAACCGCCGACACCGTGATTTTCAGTCACGTGCTCTACCAACTGAGCTACCCGGGCCTGGCCGGCGGGGGCGCGCGCGAGGGGCGCCTTCGCAGGGGAAGCGCGCCTATGGCGAAGCACGGGGGGCTTGGCAAGCCCCAAGATGACAGATTCTTTCAGCCGGCCGCGTCGTCGTCGTCGGGGCGGTCGGCGGGTTTTCCGGGAATGGCGTAGCCCTGGTCGAGCCAGCGCAGCAAGTCGCGGTCGCGGCAGCGCGGCGAGCAGAACGGGGTGAAGGCGGGATCGCGCGGCTTGCCGCAGATCGGGCAGGGGCGGGGGTTGGTCATGGCACGGTCGCTTGCGCGAAACCGGCGTGAAGGGCAAGCCCGGCGCGCGGTTCGCGCCGCACCACGCGGCCGCTGCGGCGCGCGAGTTCGGCCTCCAAAGACGCGTCGATCAGCGCCAGCACCGCCGGATTGGCCACCAGCAGCAGGGCGCCCGGCTCTGCCACGCGTTCGGCGCGGCGCAGCAGCGCGTGCGCGGCGGCACGCGCCGGGTGGAACGCGTGGCGCGCGAGCAGCGAAGGGCGTTCGAGCCGGCTGACCAGTTGCACCAGGCCGAACCCGTTCAGCGCGGTGCGCTCGCCGCGCCAGCCCCGCTGCGCCAGCGCGGCTTCGAGCGCGCGATCGACCGCCTGGCGGTCGGCGCGGCTTTCGAGGCCGGGAAAATCGATCGCCACCGATCCGCCCAGATCGAGCCGCGCCAGCGCGGCTGCGAGCGCGGGCACTGACGCAAGCGCCAGCGGCACAAGCGGCGGCGCGCCGTCGATATCGATTGTGGTCATCGCCGGGGTCGGGCTGATGGTCAGCGCGCCGCGCCCGAAATCGATTGTGCCCGAAGCGGCTTCCTCGTCGAGCTGGTCCCACCCGGCGCGGTCAAAATCGCGATCGAGCGCGCCGAGCACGCGCACCGGCAACCCGGTTTCGGCCAAAGTCGCGGGCAATGCCGGGGCGGGCGCCGGCGCGGCCGGGCCTGCGGGGCGGCATTGCGCCAGCTTGAACCGGCCGCGCTCGGCCAGGGCCATGCGCGTGATCCGCACGGCGAGCGTGCTGCCTTCGGTCAGTTCGGGCGGCAGCGCGTCGATCTGCGCCACCGTGCCATCGGGCAAGACCACCGCGCCGCGCCGCGTGCCGCGCTGGCGGTGGTCGAGCCGCGCCAGCGCCACTGCGCCCGCGCGCCAGGGCTCGCGCCAGCACACGCGCGCGGCGAGGATCGTATCGCCATCGACCAGAATCGCGCGGTCTTCGCCGATCCCGCGTTCGACCAGCCATTCAGCCAAGCGCAACTCCTGCGGCCATCAGCAGCTTGCGCGTTTCATAGAGCGGCAGGCCGACCACGCCCGAATGGCTGCCCGCCAGCCACAGGCAAAACGCTTCGGCGCTGCCCTGGATGGCATAGCCGCCGGCTTTGCCGCGCCATTCGCCGCCCGCGATATAGGCCTCGATGTCCTGCGCGGTCAGCCGCTTGAAGCGCAGCGCGGTTTCGCTGTGCGCCTGGCGCACGCGGCCATCGGGGGTGATCACCGCGATCGCCGACCACACCCGGTGCCGGCGGCCCGACAGCAGGCCGAGGCAGACGCGCGCGGTTGCTTCATCTTCGGCTTTGGGCAGGATGCGCGCGCCCACGCCGACCACCGTGTCGCCCGCCAGCACCACCGCGTGGGGGTGGAGCGCTGCGACCACGCGCGCCTTTTCGACCGCGAGGCGCACGGCATTATCGCGCGGGTGTTCACCGTGCAATGGGGTTTCGTCGATATCGGCAGGCGCCACGCCGGCGGGCACCACACCCAGGCGGGCAAGCAGTTCGCGGCGGCGCGGGCTGGCCGAAGCCAGAACCAGCGGGGCGTCAGTCATGACGCGGAAAAGTCAGAATCCGCCGGGCCCGGGGCCGCTGCGACCCGGCATGAAGCGATAGGTGATGCGGCCTTTGGTGAGATCATATGGGGTCAGTTCGACCAGCACTTCATCGCCGACCAGCACGCGGATGCGGTTCTTGCGCATTTTGCCGGCGGTATGGCCCAGAATCTCGTGATCGTTTTCGAGGCGCACGCGGAACATCGCGTTGGGCAGCAGTTCGACCACCGAGCCGCGCATTTCCAGGAGTTCTTCTTTCGCCATCGGCGGGTTCGGCTGCCTTGTTCTGTTGCACGCGTCCGGCGACTGGCCGGGCGTCGAAGCGGTGTGAATATCCGGGTTCGCGGGGCGAAAGCAATGCTCCGCGCGTGGCGCCCATACCGATACTGCAGCAAAAAGAAAAGCCTGCACGAACCAATCGGGTTGTGCGCGCGTCGTGCGGTCGGTGACTGTGACAAAAAAGCCGATGGGCGACACAATGTTACCAATTCTGGATTGCCCATCGGCACCGCTTTTCGCATGCGCAGGCAGCGCGTAAGGCGCTCCCGCACCGCCAGCCCGAGAAGACGAACGCAACCCGTGAATCGCCTGTCGACCCCGGTGAACGCCGCCATCCTGATCCCCGTTCTGGCTGCCGGCCTCGCGTCGGGCAGCCCGTCGGCGCTGGCCCAGGAAAAATCGCAACCGGCGCAACCGGCGCAACCGGCGCCGCCCGCCGCGCCCGCGCCGCCGGGCGCATCCGACGAGACGGACGAAGTCTCGGTGTCAGGCGAGAAAATCCTCAAGGCCGACGCGCGCGGGCTCGACAAGAAAGGCGAGATTCTCGTCGTCGCCAAGCGCATCAAGGGCCAGGTCGAAACCGAACAGGCACCGATCGTCACGCTGGATGAGGAAGATATTGCGTCGTACGGCGTGTCTTCGATCCAGGAACTGGTCGCCGCACTCGTGCCGCAGACGGGCACCGGGCGCGGGCGCGGCGCGGGCGCGCCGGTGTTTCTGCTCAACGGCATGCGCGTGTCGAATTTCCGCGAAATCCGCGGACTGCCGCCCGAGGCGATCCGCCGCGTTGAAATCCTGCCCGAAGAAGTCGCGCTGAAATTCGGCTTTCGCCCCGATCAGCGCGTGGTCAATTTCATTCTCAAGGACCAGTTCCGCAGCCAGTTCAACGAAACGCAATTCAACACGCCCACTGCCGGCGGCTATACCGATTTTCGTGACGAGGCGACCGCGGTGCGCATCAACAAGGGCTCGCGCCTCAATGTGACGGGCACTTATGAAGTCGTCTCGCCCGAAACCGAAAGTGCGCGCAACATCGTCCAGCCGACCCCGGTGGCGCCCGGCCAGCCCAATCCCGATGATTACCGCACGCTGTCGGCGGGCACGACCAGTGCGACGCTCAATGCCACGCTGGCGCGGCCGCTGGGGATTGGCGCCGGGCTGACGATCAACGGCTTGATCGAACGCGATTCGAGCGATGCGCTCAACGGGATCAAGTCGACCGAACCGCTGCAGGCGCTGCTGTCGTCGTCGCGCACCACCACCGGGTCGATCGGTCTGGGGGTCAATCTGCCGCTGGGCAAATGGCTGCTGTCGGGCACGCTCGACGGCACGCATTCGTATCAGGCGCAGGCGATCGACGCGCTCACCGCGATCAATCCCGAAATCGCCGATACCACCACCGACAGCTATACCACGCTGATCACGCTGAGCGGTACGCCGCTGCGGCTGCCCTCGGGCGATGTCGCGCTGACCGTCAAGACCGGCTATGTGTGGTCGGCCGAAGCAGCCAGCGACACGCGCACCGGTATCGACGATGCGTTTCGCCGGGGCGATGCGCAAGCGGGCTTCAGTCTCGATCTGCCGATTGCCAGCCGCAAGAACCACGTGCTGGCAGCGATCGGCGATCTGTCGCTCAATCTGAATGTCGAAGCGCACACGCTGTCGGACTTTGGCGGGCTGGTCGATATCGGATCGGGGCTGACCTGGAAGCCGACCGACAAATGGACGCTGTCAGCCACTTATATCGGCACCGAAGTGGCGCCCACGCTGGCCAATCTGGCTGCGCCCAGGGTGACTACCCCCAATGTCTCGGTCTATGACTTCGTGCTCGGCCAGACGGTGCTGGCAACCACCGTGACCGGCGGCAATGCCCGCCTGTTGCGCGAAGACCAGCACGATCTCAAATTTGCCAGCAACTGGACGCTGCCGTTCGGTGGCGGCAACGACACGCTGGTGGTCGAATATTTCCGCAACCATTCGGACAATCCCGCCAGTTCCTTCCCGCTGGTGACGGCGGCGGTGGAAAATGCCTTCCCCGGCCGCGTGACGCGCGCACCCGGCATGAACGGTGAACCGGGCCCCATCACGATGATCGACGAAACCCCGGTCACTTTGCCGATGACGCGCAGTTCGCGCGTGCGCACCACGCTCAATCTCTCGGGCAATTTCGGCAAGCCTGACCCGGCGATGGCGCAGCGACGCGGGTTCGGCGGCGGTGGCGGCGGGCGCGGGTTTGGCGGTGGCGGGGGTGCCGGGGGTGGGGGTGCCGGCGGCTTTGGTCGTGGTGGCGGCAGTTATGGTGGTGGGGGTTATGGCGGCGGGCGCGGCGGCGGCGGGTTTGGCGGTCCACCGCCCTCGGACGGGCGCGGGCGGTGGAACCTGTCGCTCAGCTACAGCTATGAAATCTACAACACCGCGCTGCTGCCGGGGGGCACGGTGCTCAACCAGCTGGACGGCGATGCGCTGACCGGAACCGGGGTGGCGCGACACACCGCCAGTCTCGACACCGGGGGCTTTTACCGCGGGTTTGGCGTGCGCTTGGCGGCAAGCTATGCCAGCGCCACGCATGTCAACGCCAGCGGCCAGCCGGGCGACTTGCCGCTCGATTTCGGTTCGCTGGCGACCGCCAATGTGCGGCTGTTCGCCGATCTGGAGATCGGAAGAGCACACG
>CAITOD010000681.1 GCA_903893935.1 uncultured Sphingomonadales bacterium | reverse complement strand
TCGTCCAGGATCAGCAGCTTCACCTTTGACAATCGCGCCAGGACGCTCGTGTAGCGCCCCTCCGCCCGCCCGATTGCCAACTCATCGAGCAGTCGCGACAGCCGCTGATAGCGAACCGAATGACCATCGCGCGCCGCCTGGTTGCCCAGTGCACAGGCAATGAAACTCTTGCCCGTGCCGGTCTTGCCAAGCACCAGCACGTTGTGATGCTCCGCCAACCAACGACCCGCGGCCAGGCTGTGGATCAGCGACCGATCCAGTCCGCGCGGCTTGCGATAGTCGATGTCTTCCAGGCACGCCGCCTCACGCAACCGCGCCAAGCGGAGCCGTTGCGTCAGAGCGGCGTTGTGCCGATCGATCTCTTCGCGATCAATCAACACCGCCAGGCGCTCGTCGAAGCTGAGCCGAGCCGTCTCGGCCTGCTCCAGTTGCGCCTCCAAGGCGCGCGCCATGCCGCTCAGACGCAACGCGCGGAGTTTCTCAACAGATTGATGTAACATCGTTTTCCCTAGTTGATATAGTATCAATTGATATAGTATTTGGCGCCGCGGACATTGACGTGTTCGCCAAGCCCGTCGTCCGCAGCCGCGCCCAGGAAATTCTGCCGCCGATCCGCACGCAGCAGTTGCTCGACATAGCGCGACGACAGCGCACCCGCGGCCAGCGCCCGCTCGCAGGCCAGTTCCAGCCGCGCCACCCCATAGGTCTTGGCCAGGCGCAACACACCCAGGCAAGACCGGATACCCTGCTCGGGATGCTCGCGCGCGTCGATCAAACGATCGACATAGCAGCCGATCGCCACACCGAGGCCGGCTGCCTCCGCGCGCAGATGCGCCGGCGTGCGGCGCGCCATCGCCTGATGCGCCGGCGGCATGTGCTCGGGCAGCGTCGTGTGCTCCGCTGGTCGGAAACTGCGCGCGTGGCTGGCGACCCGCTCGCCCTTGCTGAACACGCTGATCGCGCTCGCCGACAGAAACACATCCACCTTGCTCTGCAGCAGACGGTAGGGAACAGAGTAGTAGTGCTGGTCGACAGCAATGTGATAGTCGATGTTCACCCGCGCGGCCAACCACTGGCCGATGACGAACGGTGCCGCCGGCAGCGGCTTCAGCGTGGCCCGCTCGATGGTCTCGAACAGCGAACGCCGACTGCCGGTGCGCGGCGGACTGAAGGGCCGGTTGTTGAACGCCTCAACCCGTTCCAGGATTGCCGCATTGGCCTCGTCCAGGCTGAACAGCTGGCGATTGCGCAAAGGCGCGAGCACCCATCGCTCAACCTGATTGACGCTGGATTCAACGGAGGATTTATCACGCGGGCGGCGTACTCTGGCCGGAACAACCGCCATGCCATAATGCCGCGCCAGCTCGTGATAGCTGCGGTTGACGACCGGATCGTGGTAGCACGCTTCGGTCACGCCGCTCTTCAGATTATCCGGAATCAGCATCTCCGGGCAGCCGCCGATCCAGGCTAAGGCACGAACATGCGCGCCGAGCCAATCTTCATGCCCCTGCGTCCAACTCGCTTCGGCGTAGATCAGCTGCGAACACGGCAGGCAGGCGACGAAAATCTGCGCCTCTCGCGGTGTCCCCATGTCGATCACCGGTAGCCTCATCCCGGCGTAGTCGACCTCCAGCGCCGCGCCGCCTCGACGTACCTGCCGCATCACCGGTGGGCGTGAGGCTTGCTGCCAGGCGCGGAAATGACGCAGGAACTGGGTGTACTGGTAGGTGTCTGTTTGCCCATCCTGATACTCTTGCCACAGCAGACGCAGCGTCACCCCGCGGCCACGCAGTTGCTGCTCGATCGCCTCCCAATCCGGCAGCGCGCGTGCCCTCTCGCTCAACTCGCGCGGCGGAAACAGCTTCTCGTCCAATGCGCGGTCGTCGAGCGCCAACAGCGCTTCGTGGCCCAAGCCGGTGGCGGCGATCCGGCGCAGATAGTCCTGTACCGTCGCACGCGCCACCCCAGCGCCTAGCGCCACGCGAACATCACTCAACCCGAGATGGTATTTTAGCCGCAAAACTTCCCGTATCCGTCGCATCTGCGTCCTCGTCCTCGGCATAACCGCTCCCGGAATGAAAGGGCGCGGACAATACTCGCCGTTACTATGCGGACAGCAGCGACCCATAGCCCGGCGCGAGTGCCGGATTACGCCGTGACGGGGTGCCGGTTTGCAGCGTGATCAGCTGCCGGTTTGAAGCGTTTTGGGATGCCGGTTTCGAGCGTTTTCAGATGCCGCTTTGGAGCGTGACGGCCTGCCGGATTGCTCCGTGCTGTACAGTTTGCGAAGACTGAGCCTCAAACCCGGTTCCGGAGGGTCTCCTCAATGGCGGTGGATATCACAGCGCTCTACTGCTGTCTCGATGACTTCTGCAAAGTGTTCGAAGACTGGGAAGCGCATCGGTTGATCCCGTCGCCGACGAGCCGACAGCGCTCCGGCAAGCTGTCGCGCTCCGAAATGCTGTTCATCAT
>CAITOD010000680.1 GCA_903893935.1 uncultured Sphingomonadales bacterium | reverse complement strand
CGCCCACATCAGCCCCGGAGGAGGACAAAGCGCGCGTGCTTCGGCAAGCTCAGCACGAACGGAGCGGGGTAGATTCCGAGCGCGCCATGATGCACTCCCACCCAACCCCCGTTCGTGCTGAGCCTGTCGAAGCAGGCGCGCCCGCATCAGCCCCGGAGGAGGACAAAGCGCGTGTGCTTCGACAAGCTCAGCACGAACGGAGTGGGGGAGGGGGTGAGGGGGCAGAGGGATATTGCGAATTCAATTTCGCCCCCTCCGAACGCTGGGCGGCTTACAATTTCACCGCTTACCGCACCGGCATGACCGCGCGCGGCATGGTGCGCGCGCCGGTGATTGCCCCGCGCCGGGGCAGCGATGTGCTGTTTTGCGATGTCGCCCTGCCAACCGGCACGCTGCCGCCGCGCCCGTGGCGCTATGGCCTGACCGCAGTCATCGAGGAAACCGGCGGCGTCAAATCCTACTGGGCCATGGCGCACCCGCGCGCCGCGCCCGATTTCCACGATCCGGCTTGCCATGCGGCCATGCTTGCGGCACCGGCCGCACCATGACCGTTCAATTTGGCATCGACCGTCTGATCGCCGACCCGGCACTGCGCCAGCCGCTGGCGGGCAAACGCGCAGCACTTGTGGCACATCCCGCTTCGGTGACCCGCGATCTGGTCCATTCGCTCGACGCGCTCGCGGCCCTGCCCGAAGTGCGCCTGACCGCCGCGTTCGGCCCCCAGCACGGGCTGAAAGGCGACAAGCAGGACAACATGGTCGAATCCGCCGACTTCCTCGATCCCGATCACCAGATCCCGGTGTTCAGCCTCTATGGCGAAGTGCGGCGGCCGACCGCGGCGATGATCGACCACGCCGATGTGATCCTGTTCGATCTGCAAGACCTTGGCTGCCGGATCTATACGTTCGTCACCACGCTGCTCTATCTGCTCGAGGCGGTCTCGGGCACCGGCAAAGCCTTGTGGGTGCTCGACCGGCCCAATCCCGCCGGACGCCCGGTCGAAGGCATGACCCTGATGCCAGGCCACGAGAGCTTTGTCGGCGCCGGGCCGATGCCGATGCGGCACGGGCTGACTTTGGGCGAAATGGGCCACTGGTTTATCCGCCATTTCGGGCTCGATGTGGACTATCGCGTGATCGCGATGGAGGGCTGGGCACCGGATGAGGCGCCCGGACACGGCTGGCCGCCCGATCGCGTGTGGATCAACCCGTCGCCCAATGCCGCCAGCCTCAATATGGCGCGCAGCTATGCGGGCACGGTGATGCTCGAAGGCACCACGCTGTCCGAAGGGCGCGGCACCACGCGCCCGCTCGAAGTGCTGTTCGGGGCCCCCGATATTGCCGCGCGCGATGTGCTGGCCGAAATGCACCGGCTTGCGCCTGAATGGCTGGCGGGCTGCAGATTGCGCGAATGCTGGTTCGAACCGACCTTTCACAAACATGCGCATCACGCATGTTCGGCGCTGATGATCCATGCTGAAGGGCCGTTTTACGACCACACCGCGTTCCGCCCCTGGCGCTTGCAGGCGCTCGCCTTCAAGGCGATCCGGCGGCTCTATCCGGATTACCCGCTGTGGCGCGACTTCCCCTATGAATACGTGCTCGACCGGCTGGCGATCGACGTAATCAATGGCGGGCCGGGTTTGCGCGATTGGGTGGATGATGCCGCAGCGCTGCCGACGGATCTGGATGCCTTGGCGGGACCCGGCGAGCAGGCGTGGATTGCCGAAACCCGTGCGCTCCGGCTTTACTAGGCCGGCAGCACTGCCCGCGCCGGCCCCCGCCGAATGCTCATCGGCGCGCTTTCCTTGAGGAACAGCATTGCACCAAGCCCCATACAGGCGACCGCCATCATATACCACGCCAGCACCGCCGGATTGCCCGTGCGGTGCAGCAGCCAGGCCAGATTGAACTGCGTGGTGCCGCCCATCGTGGTCACCGGGATCGTATAGACTAGCGCAAAGGCGCGCGCGCGCATATGGCGTGGCAGGCTTTCGCTGACCGCAGTAAACGCCGCCGAATAGGGCATCGTACCAAGCGCCGAGAGCACGATATTGAGCGTCAGAAACGCGGTGACCGTGGGGGCGGCAAAGAACCACGCGAACATTGGCAGGATCAGCGCGGCAAAGGCCAGTTGCGGCCAGATCATCGCCGGTCGCCGTCCGACGCGGTCCGACAGCCAGCCGCCGATGATCGCGGTCACCATGCCGGCGGTGTTGTTCGACAGATCGCCTGCCATGCCGACCCAGATCGGCAGATGCAGCGACGTCTGCGCATACGTCGCCATGTAGAGAAAGATATAAGTCGTGGTCGTGCCCGCGCCGATGATCAGCATGCCCAGGATCACCACGCGAAGAAAGCCGGCGGTGGTCGCCGACAGTTCCTCCGCCTCGGTCATCGGGGCATCGTGGTGCACCGGGTGGTCGGGCAGGCTCGACCGGATCAGCAGCGCAAACGGCAGGATCGACGTGCCCAAAAGCAGCGCGATGCGCCAGCCATAACGCCCAAGCTGGTCGTCGTTGAGCCACAGGCTGAGCAGGAATGCGACCAGCGCGCCCGCGGTAAACGCCACCATCTGGCTCGAATTCTGCCAGCTCGAAGCCCAGCCGCGGCGCTCGGGCGGCACCGATTCGAGCATGTAGGTCGTTGCCGCACCCACTTCGCCGCCCAGCGCAAAGCCCTGGCACAGCCGTGCCAGAATGGCGATGATCGGGGCGGCAATCCCGATCGTGGCATAGCCCGGAGTCAGCGACAGCCCGATAATTCCAACCCCCATCAGGATCAGCGAAACGAACATGCCCGATTTGCGCCCGTGCCGATCGGCATAGCCGCCGATCACCCAGGCCCCGAGCGGCCGCGCGCCAAACCCGGCGCCGAAAGTCGCCAGTGACCCCAGGAGGCTGAGATAAGGACTGACCGAGGGAAAGAACGTGTGACCGATCTGGATCGCGAAATAGGCGTAAGTTACAAAGTCATAGAATTCGAGCGCATTGCCGCACGTGGCCGCGATGATCGCACGGCGGGCAAGTCTGGCATTGTGCGCGGGCGCGTGCATTCGGGTCCTTTCGGCAAACCACGCGCATTAACCCGCGCAGCCGTGCCCGGGTCAAGCCCGGGGCATCAGCCTTTCTTGCGCGTCAGTTCGCGCATCGCGCCGTCGAGACCGGCGAGCGTCAACGGGTACATCG
>CAITOD010000679.1 GCA_903893935.1 uncultured Sphingomonadales bacterium | reverse complement strand
GACAAAACCCAGAAGCGAATTGGCCGCGTCCGGTCCGAGATTCTGCGGGTCGATAAATACAACGCGAAGGCTTCCCACTGCGCCCGAAATGACAGCGGTATCGTATCCGAAGAGCAATCCCCCCAGGGTGGCAATGAGTGTTATTAAGATGACATACGGTTTGAGGCTGAACATGCGCTATCCTTTTTGGTGGGGAAGTGAGCTGATCGGGTTTGAAAATTGAGGGGACTTGAGTCCGGTAGGTTTCGCTTCGTAGCGCGGGGCAACCGGCCAACCACTAGAGGCTTTTACTGAAAATCCTTCTGCCCTCGGAATTGGTTGAAATGGCGTAGTTATCCGTTTGATCCTTCCAGGTCAGCGTCAGACGAGTTTTATCGTCATTCCAAGTTGTGGTGGGGACTTCGTCGCCCTGCCGGTGGGGATAGAGCAAGATGAGAAAATCCGGCTCAACCGTGCGCGAGCCGATAACGACTTGTGTGCCCATGCCCATCGACCGATTTGCGAACTGATGGGTATCGTCCGTTTTCTTGTACTCGATCGTGGCGACCATGGGGATGGGTTGCAGGGTGGGTAGATCCGGTTGGGCGTTATCGAGCGTCCTGATCAGCAGCAGGCGATCGCCTTTCTGCGGAGCCAGGTCGGTCTTGCCTTGGAACGCATAATTCAGCTCGACCGGCTCGCGCTTTGTCGTTTGGTCACCCAGCAGAATATCCGGGCCGTTGATGGAGACGGTGGCGATATCCGGGGGCATGTTCATGCGCCATTCGTAAAGATGCTCGGCATCGTCCTTGCGGATGTCATCGGCCACGAGCACATAGGGATGCTTGCCCCGGCCAAGGATGACCGTACGGAATGCTTTTTGCACCGGGTACCATTTGGAGCGCAAAACCCAGGCGTCCTCATCGTCCCACATGCGCGGATCGCCATGGGCGCGGTCGGAGAAGCCCTCATAGTAGGCGCTCACGGTCGGGTCGGGTTCCCATTGATCGAGCGGGACACGTGCCTGCAACCGCTGAGCGGACTCGGCGAAACTGGACAAATCGCGTTTGGTCAGGGAGGCCAGCGATTCGGTAAAACTGGATTTGATCCACTGCCAATCCCAGCAATATTTGGCATCGATCACCGCGCTCGTTTCGCTGGCGTTATCCGTTTCGGAAATCCACTTCGGCGGAGTGGCGAAGAAGGCCTGCCCGCGACCGTCAATGGTCACCAGGTTGTGGTATTTCGATTCCGTGTCGCGGTAGCCGTCGCAGGCCCAGGCGCGACCGAGCGCTGCCAGCGTGAATTGACCACGGTCGGGGTGATCGTGATTGGCGAAGGACGAATCGCACTTCGCATCGACGTGCAGAGTCAGATCGTCTTTGCCCCAGCCGGTCCTCGTGTAGAGGAAGCCACGTTGCTTGTCGTAGAACGTCAAACCACCGCCGACCAGAGCCGCCGCCTGCTTCTGGGCCTGGTCGCGCGTGTCCTTCTTATCGGGCACGACAGGTAAAATCCACTGCGGTTCGAAAGCGCCCAAGGCAATGTTTCCCCAATCGCCTTTGATGACTTGCGGAATGTTGCGGAAGACGAAATCGATGCCGGGGGAATCCGGATAAAAATATTTTTGAACTTGCACGAGACCCAGGTTGGGTGGGAAATCGCCGAGATCGCTGCACGACTGCCAGGCGCCGCCAAAGGG
>CAITOD010000678.1 GCA_903893935.1 uncultured Sphingomonadales bacterium | reverse complement strand
TGGTCGCCACATCGAAGCGGAACGCGAGCGCGGCGAGCGCGATATCGCCGATCGCCATCGGCCACACCGACAGCACCAGCAGGCGTTCGGCCAGGCTGAAATTGCCGCGCGGATACATCGAGCCGGGAAACCACCAGATCAGCACCGACATCGCGCCCGCCAGCAAAGTGGTCACCAGCAGCGCATCGGCCACCGCATTACGCGCGGCATCGGCATCCTGCGCCGCACCCGGGCGGCCGCCGGCGTCGGGCCAGGCGGTTTCAGCCAGCCGCTGCGCCAGCCCGCGCTTTTGCCCGAGGGTTGCCATCTGCCCGGCGAATTCGACCATCACCAGCGCCGAGGCAAACCGCCCCAGCGCGCTCGCGCCATAGAGCCGGCTGGCGATGAACAGAAACGGGATACGCGCGACCAGCCGGATCAGGAAGCCGAACAGATTGGTCCGCCCGCCTTTGGCCAAGGCCGCGATATCGGCCTTTTCGATATCGGCGATATCGACCGACGCGAACGGCGCCCCCGCCATTGCGGGGGGGATCATCACATCGTCAGGACTGGCAATCGCTTCAGCCAAGCCTGTACTCTCCCAAAATCGGCGCATCCAGCTCCGGCCGCAGCGGTCGTGCCAGCAAGGCATCGACAATCGCACGGGCCGGAACCACCCCCGATACCAGTGCTGCCACCGCTTCGGCAATCGGCATGGCAATCTGTCGGTCGCGCGCCAGCTGCACCAGCACCGGCGCGGTAAACGCGCCTTCGGCGACCGTCCGCCGCGCAGCGAGCAAAACGCGCGCGTCGCCGCCCTGGCCCAGGGCTTCGCCCAGCGCATAATTGCGGCTGGCGGGCGAATTGCAGGTCAGTACCAGATCGCCCAGCCCCGACAGGCCGGTCAGTGTCTCGCTGTCTGCCCCGAACGCGAGGCCAAAGCGCACCATTTCGGCAAAGCCGCGCGCAATCAGCGCCGCGCGCGCGTTCTGCCCCAGCCCCAGCCCGGCGACCACGCCCGAAGCAATCGCCAGCACGTTCTTGACCGCGCCGCCGATTTCGGCGCCGATCAGATCGTGCGAAAAATACGGCCGAAACGCCGGTCGCGCGATCATCGGAGAAAGACGCTGCCATTGCGCATCGCCGCCCGCGCAGGCAAGCGTGACCGCGGTCGGCAAGCCGGCGGCGACTTCGTGTGCAAATGTGGGCCCGGAAAGCACGGCAAGCGCCGCAAGCGGCATGGCCGCGCTTGCGACATCGGGCATCAAGCGGCCCGATTGCGCCTCGATCCCTTTGGCGCAAAGCACCAGATCGCCGGCAAAGTGCGGCATCACCGCAAGCACGGTGCCGAGCGCCTGCGCCGGGGTCGCCGCCAGCAGCACGGGCAGCGACGTCAGATCATCGATCTCGCAGGTCGCGCGGATTGCCGGATGGAGCGCCACACCGGGCAGATAGAGCGGGTTGCCGCGCGTGCGGTTGATCGTGTCGGCGATCGCCGGATCGCGCGCCCACAGCATGACCGGGGTGCGATCGCCGGCAAGCAGATGCGCCAGCGCCGTGCCCCAGGCGCCGGCACCGATCACCCCGATCATGCCTTGACTCCCGCCCCGCGCGCGGGCGCCGCATCGGCATCGAGCGGCCAGCGCGGCCGCGCGGCGACATCGAGCGGATCGACCAGCCCGGCAGCCAAGCGTTCGGCCCCGGCCCAGCCGATCATGGCCGCATTGTCGGTGCACAGCCGGGGCGGCGGTGCGACCAGCCGCAGGCCGGCCGCCGCAGCGGTTGCTTCGAGCGCCGAACGCAACGCGTGGTTGGCCGCGACGCCGCCCGCGATCACCAGCGCGCTCACCGGCCCGCACAGGCCCAGCGCCATGCGCGTCCGGTCGATCAGGCAATCGATCGCCGCCTGCTGGAACGATGCGGCCAGATCGGCGGGATCGTAGCGCCCGGATTCGTGCGCGCGCAGCACCGCGCTTTTGAGCCCGGCGAACGAAAAATGCGGTTCGGCGCTGCCCAGCAGCGGGCGCGGCAGCGGCACCCCGCGCGGATCGCCCTCGCGCGCCAGCCGTTCGACCGCCGGGCCGCCGGGATAGCCGAGCCCCAGAATCTTGGCGGTCTTGTCGAAAGCTTCGCCCAGCGCATCGTCGATCGTCGTTGCCAGCCGGCGATACGAACCAAGCCCGCGCACTTCGACAATCTGGCAATGCCCGCCCGAAACCAGCAACAGCAGATAGGGATAGGCAAGCGTGGGATCGGCCAGACGCGGCGACAGCGCATGCCCTTC
>CAITOD010000677.1 GCA_903893935.1 uncultured Sphingomonadales bacterium | reverse complement strand
CGAGATCGTGAGTGCGGTGCTGCAAGCAGGCAATCTGGTGTGGCCCGGGTTTGGCCCGGTGCTGATCGTGCTGTCATCGCTGTCGCTGGTGACGATCACCACGCTCAATCTCTACGGCGGATCGCTGACGCTGCTGTCGATTGTCGACAGCTTCCACCATATCGCGCGGCCCGGCCGCGCGCGGATTATCGCGCTGGTGGTGCTCGGTGTGGTGTCGACCGCGCTGTCGGCGCTCGCGGGCGACAATGTGCGCGAGCTGATCGAGAACCTGCTGTCGGTGCTGATCTATCTGTTCACGCCGTGGACCGCGATCAATCTGGTGGACTTTTTCTTCGTGCGCCACGGGCATTATTCGGTGCGCGAAATCTTCAACCCCGACGGCATCTATGGCCGGTGGAACTGGCGCGGGATCGGGGCCTATGCGATCGGGTTCGTGGCAATGGTGCCGTGCTTTTCGACCCCGATCTATGTCGGGCCGGTGGCGCGCCTGCTCGGCTCGGCCGATATTTCGATGCTGGTCGGATTGCCGGTTTCGGCACTGGTCTATTATTTCGCCTGCCGCTCGCTCGACCTCGATGCCGAACGCGCGCATATTGCGCTCGCCGATGCCGGCCTTGAAACAGGAGCTGCCGCATGATCGCGCGCCTTGCACTGGTCTTGATGCTGCTGATCGCGGCCCCCGCGCACGCCCGCGAAGACACCCCCAGCGTCGACCGCTTGCCGGCTTTGCAAGCGCAATTCGATCCGCTCGGCCCGGCGGTCAACGCGCTGCCCGGGCCCAAAGGCCGCGTGCTGCACTATACCGATACCGGCGAAGCAGGCTGGCGGCCGGTGCTCTATGTCGGCGGCACCGGAACCAGCGCGCGCGCGATGCTGATGACCGGCTATCTCGAAACCATGCGCCGCCAGTTGCGCTTGCGGATGATCAGCGTCGAACGCAACGGGTTTGGCGACACCGCATTCGACCCCGCCTGGACGCTCGGCGACTATGCCGCCGATGTGCGCAGCGTGCTCGACCACCTGGCGGTCAAGCGCTTCGCCGTTGTCGCAATCTCGGGCGGCGGGCCATATGCCGCGCACGTGGCGGCAGCCATGCCGAACCGGGTGATTTCGCTGCACTTTGCCGCAGCCCTCGCCGACCGGCTGGTGGGCGACACGGTCAGCTGTGACTTGACTGCGCCGCAAGTGGCCAAAGCGCTGGCGCCTGCGGTCGACAACCCGCAGATCTGGTGGGGGTTCCCCGAAAACAGCCCGACGCACAGCATTCCCGGGTTTACCGAGCGCGCTTACGACGAAGGTGCGCGCGCGTTCTTCATCCGCGGCCAGATGGGCGATGCCGCGCCCGAAGCCGCCGAAATGCAGCGCTATTGCCACGCCCGGCTCGAAGACCTGACGCTGGGCCGGGTCGCCGCGCCCGTGTTTACGTATTATGGCCTCGCCGACCGCACTGTCACCCCGGCCAATGCGGTGTTCTGGCAGACCCATCTGGGCGGGCCGGTCATGCCGCGCACGTACCCCGGCGAAGGCCACGATGTGCAATACCGCCATTGGGACCAGATCCTGATCGACCTGTCGGGCCTTGCCGGCGCCGGCCCCACCGCGCGCACGCTGATCTGCCGCGGCGGCATGGCGCGGCTGGTCGCCAATGTACCGCCCAATGCGCTTATCGGCCTGTGCCTGTGGCAACCTGCGCCTTGACTGGTGCGCGCATCCCGCTCTGCCGGCGCAAGCGCGCCTGAAACCAGATGACAATGCCTACCGCAACCGCGCATGTGATCATGCCGAGACATCCGACGAGGCCATAGCCCGCAGTCCTTTGCGCCACATAGCCCGCGACCACTTGCCCTGCCGATTGCGCCACCAGCCAGGTTGCCGTGGTGCGCACCGCCAGCCGGCCATGCGGATCGTGCGCAAAGGCCAGCCCCAGCAGCAGCGGATAGGTGATGTACCAGCTCACGTTGTAGAGTTGCAGCGCCATGCCGAACACCAGCTGGCTGTCGACCGTGGTCAGCACCGCGCACATCGTGCCGCATGTCATCAGCGCGGCTTCGAGCAGCCAGGGCCGCGGCCCGCGCGCCAGCAGCATCGTCAGCGTGACATTGCCGACCGAGCTTAGCGCCATCGCCAGCGCCTGATAGAGACCATAGGTCGTATCGGGCAGATGGATGGCATGCGCGGCGCGTTCCATGAACGGCCAGATCGCCATCGTGCCGAACGCAAACAGCGCCATCGCCGCGAGCACCGGCCAGCCGCCAGGCGCCATCGGCGGCACCGCCTGCTGTTCCTTTGCCGTATCCTGCCCCGCCGCAGTGGCATCGCTGAGCGCCAGCATGCCGAGCGCGAGCGTGCCCGAGACCAGCCCCAGCGCGATGAACATCGCGCTCACCCCGCCCGCCACGCCGATCCGCGGGATCACCACATTGAGCACCGCAAACAGCACCACTTGCAGCGAAATGCCGACCGAAATCGCGCGTTCGGGCTGGCTGGTGCGCCCCGCTGCGATGTTGACGGCAGTGTTGAGCGTGCCGAACCCCAGCCCGGTCGCGACGCGGCTGAGCAGCAAGAGCGGCCAGAACCCGGTCATCGATGATACCACTTGCGCGCTTGCGATCACCGCGCTTGCCAGCAAAGCCATGCGGCGGGGGCGGAAGCGGTGCGCGCGCGGCGCAAACACGAACATTGCGCCGGCGAACGCCAGCGTTTCGACCGAAGCGAACCACCCCATCAGAAACTGGCCGAAGCCATAGCGGTCGATCAGCCCGCCGACCAGAAACGGCGTGTAGATGATGCCCAGATGCGCCGCCCCGCTGGTGGCAGCAATGCCGAGCGCGAACAGCAGCGGGATTTTGGCGTGGCCGCCGACGGGGGTGTTCTGGGCAGGGCTAGCGGTTACCACGACAATCCTTTTCATCCGTCGGCTTGAGGCCCCGCGACAAAGGCAGATGGGCCGCCCCGCGCGCGCTGCCGGGGGGCGAGCCGAATTTCTGCACATAAGCACGCGCCATCGCGCTTTTCGACGAAAATCCGGTGGCGATCGCCACTTCGATCAGCGGCAGCCCGGTTTCGGCCAGCAGGCTGCGCGCGCGTTCGAGCCGGATATCGCGATAATAGGCCGCCGGGCCCATGCCGAAATGCGCGGTAAACAGCCGTTCGAGCTGGCGCCGGGTAACGCCTGCCCGCCGCGCCAGATCGGCGAGCGGCAGCGGGTCTTCGATCCTGCCTTCCATCGCTTCGACCACCGCGAGCAACCGCGCGTCGCCGGTGCCAAGCCGCGAGGCGAGATCGAGCCGCTGGCGTTCCTCGTGCGGGCGGATGCGGCTGTGGATGAACTGGTCCGACACCGCACGCGCCAGCGCCGGGCCCTGCCGCATGGCAATGCGTTCGAGCATCATGTCGATCGCCGCAGTGCCGCCCGCGCACGTGAACAGCCGCTCGCCCAGCATGAACAGCTCTTCGGTCACGCGCACCCGGGGATAGTCTTCGCGGAACGCCGGCACCGCTTCCCAATGCATGGTCACCGGCTGCTCGCCGATCAGCCCGGCTTCGGCAAGCAGATAGACCCCGGTGTCGAGCGCGCCGAGCACGGTGCCTTTGCGCGCCATGCGGCGAAGTGCCGCCACCAGCGGCCGGGTGATCGCGCGGCGCGGCGCAAACCCCGCGCACACTATCAGCACCGAAGCCTGTTCATCGAGCGGGCCATCGACCGCGACTTTGAGCCCGCACGACGCTTCGACCGGTTGCCCGTCGGCGGAAAACAGCCGCCAGGCAAACACCGCGCGCACCGCCAGCCGGTTGGCCACGCGCAATGGCTCCATCGCGGCGACAAAGCCCATCGCCGAAAAGCCCGGCACGAGATAAAAACAATAGGTTTCCTGATCCAGCGGACCGAAAGCGGCGTTCATCGCCCCCACAAACCACAACTCCGCGCGCGCGCAAAACCGTTTTCGCATGCACCCGGCCGCGGCGGCGCCTCGTCGCAAAATGAGTCTGCGATGTCGCAAACTTTGACAGGCGGGCGAGGTTCAGAGTTAGACTGCGGTTCGCGAAATGGTCGAATCGAGGGGAATGCGGCATGGATCTCACGATCACCGGCGAGGGCCGCCTGCAAGTCGCCGATGCCGGCAAGGCACCCGTTACGCTGCACCCGGTGTGGCTGCGCGAACGGCTGCCCGATCCCGCGCTGCTCGATCTGCTGACCGGCCAGCGCCTGCACGAAGCCGCCGATGTGCCGACCGATTTGCGCGTGACGCAAGCCGCACTCGACGGCGCGATTGCGTTCTCCGACGGATTTGCGAGCCACCTGCCCGCCGCCTGGCTCGCCGAAGCGATTGCGTCCGAAACCGTCAGCCAGCACGTGCACTGGGACGGCACGCTCGATCCGGCGCAATTCCCGACCGCCGATCTCGCCGCCGTGCAAGCCGATGCAGCGGCGCTCGGCGCGCTGCTCGACGGGCTCGATGCCTATGGCTTTGCGCTGGTGCGCGGGGTTCCGCTCGAGCTCGATGGCGGGCTCGAACTTGCCGATCTGCTCGGCCCGATCCGCGTGACCAACTGGGGCGGCATGGCCGATGTCAAGGCGATCCCCAATGCCTATGACCTGACGATGACCCCGCGCCATCTCGAACCGCACAGCGACAATCCCTATCGCGATCCGGTGCCGGGCTATATCCTGCTGCATTGCCTGGAAAACGACGCCGATGGCGGGGATTCGACGCTGGTCGACGGGTTCCACGCCGCCGCGATCCTGCGCCGCGACGATCCGGCCGCGTTCGCCACGCTGACCGGGACCGACGTCACGTTCCGCTATCACGATGCGACCGCGTTTCTCGAACACCAGGCGCCGTTGATCGAGCGCAATGCGGCGGGCGCAGTGGTGCAGATACGCTACAACAACCGCACCGAGATGGTCGGCCGGCTGCCGATCGACCAGCTCGATGCCTATTACGCCGCGCGCGCCAAATTCTGGCAGCTGATTGCACCGGCTTCGCCGCTTACCTTGCGGTTCCGGCTGCAGCCGGGGGAATTGCTGATGATGGACAATTACCGCCTGTTGCACGGCCGCACCGGCTACCGGCTGGAAACGGGATCGCGCCACATGCGCCAGTGCTATATGGATCGCGATATCGTCAGCAGCCGTCGCCGCCTGGTGCACAGTGCCTGAAGGAGCGCGCCAATGTTTCGCCATTTCGACGAAGCCACCGCCGAAGACTGGAAACCGATCGAGGAAAAGTTCGAGCGCTTTCAGCAAGGCATTGCCGGGCAGATGATCGCGCATTTGCAACTGCTTGCCACGCACGATCTCGGCTATCCGGTCGATCGCTATGTCCATTCGCTGCAGACCGCGACGCGCGCGCTGCGCGATGGCGCGGATGACGAAATGGTCGTCTGCGCGCTGCTCCACGACATCGGCGACACGCTGGCGCCGGTCAACCACGGACCGATGGCCGCCGCGATGCTGGCACCCTACATTTCGCCGCTCAACGCCTGGATGATCGAGCATCACGAGGAATTCCAGGGCTTTTTCTACGCCGAATACTTCGGTGGCGACAAGCATGCGCGCGACCGCTACCGCGACCACCCGGCGTTTGCGCGCACCGCGCGGTTTACCGACATGTGGGATCAGAAAGCGTTCGATCCCGATTACGACACCCTGCCGATCGAGGCGTTCCTGCCTGCGATGGCGACCATATTTGCCCGCACGCCGTGGGGCGAGCACACCAAAGGCGCAGACGGAGAGTGACCGCGATGACCACCGAAACCGGCACCGTGCAGGACTGGCGCGTGTTTGCCACCGATCACCGGCTGACGCAGGTCGCGGTTGCCGGGCACGTCGCGGTGGTGACATGGAGCGACGGGCGCGAAACGCCGCTCGACCGCTTTTTTCTGCGCGACAATTGCACGTGCGCGCGCTGCTATCTGCCGCTGACGCGCGAACAGCTGTTCGAAATCACCGACGCGCCCGCCGACCTCGGCTTTGCGAGCCTCGGCATCGATGCCGTCGGCGATCTGGTGATCACCTGGTCCGATGGCCACGCCAGCCGCTATGCCCCGGGCTGGCTGCGCAGCCACGCACCCGATGCGGCGAGCCGCGCCGAACGCCATGCTGCGCGCGAACGCCCGTTCATCTGGGGCAGCGACTATGCCGATGCGCTCAAGTCGTTCGACTATGCCGATATCATGGCCGACGACCGCACGCTGTGGGCCTGGCTCTCCGCGCTGCGCTCGGCCGGGATGACACTGGTCAAGCACGTGCCGGTCGAGCACGAAGCGCTGCTCGCGCCGATCGCACGGATTTCGCATTTGCGCGAAACCAATTTCGGCCGCGTGTTCGATGTGAAATCGAAGCCCAATGCCGACAGCGCGGCGTATACCAGCGTCAATCTGCCGCCGCACAGCGATTTGCCCACGCGCGAATTGCAGCCCGGGGTGCAGTTCCTGCATTGCCTGATCAACGACACGGTTGGCGGCGAATCGGTGTTTGTCGACGGCTTTGCGATTGGCGAAGCGATGCGGCGCGAACATCCGGCCGAATTCGCCACGATCACCACCACGCCGATGGCGTTCTGGAACCGCGACGACCGCACCGATTATCGCTGGAGCGCGCCGGCGATCGCGCTCAATGCCGAAGGCGATCTCGACGAAGTGCGGTTTGCCAATTTCCTGCGCGGGCCGATCGATGCACCGGCCGAGCAGATGGAAGCGATCTATGCCGCGCTGCGGCTGTTCCAGGCGATGACCCGCGATCCGCGCTTCTTTATCGAGCGGCGGCTGGCACCGGGCGACATGTGGGCGTTCGACAACCGCCGCGTGCTGCATGCCCGGCGCGAATTCGACCCGCAGACCGGCGAGCGGCATTTGCAGGGCGCCTATGTCGATCGCGACGAGATCAATTCGCGGCTGCGCGTGCTGGCGCGGCAATTGG
>CAITOD010000676.1 GCA_903893935.1 uncultured Sphingomonadales bacterium | reverse complement strand
GCCTATATTACCATCGTCTGTGTTGTGCCCGAATGGATCATGGGGCAGACCGGCATGGGGCAGATGTTCTTTGGCGGCACGAGCCTCTTGATCGTGGTCAATGTCACGGTCGACACGATTACCCAGATCCAGTCGCACTTGCTGGCGCACCAGTATGGCGACCTGATCAAGAAGGCAAAACTGAAAGGCCGTCTGCGCTGAGCAACAAGGGCGCAAGACGGTAAAGAAGGGGGTTGGGGCGCGTGAATATCATCCTGTTGGGACCGCCGGGTGCGGGCAAAGGCACCCAGGCGCAGCGACTGGTCGATCGCTACGGGTTCAGGCAATTGTCGACCGGCGACATGTTGCGCGCGGCCGTCAAGGCGGGCACGCCCGTCGGGTTGCAGGCCAAAGCGGTGATGGAAGCCGGGCAACTGGTCTCGGACGAGATCGTGTCGGCGCTGATCGGCGATGAACTCGATGCGCTGGCGCCCGGCCAGGGCGCTATTTTCGACGGCTATCCGCGCACCGCGCCGCAGGCCGTGGCGCTCGATGCCATCCTCGCCGCGCGCGGGCGCAAGCTCGACCATGTGATCGAGCTCGATGTCGATGAGGACGCGCTGGTCGAACGCATCACCGGGCGCTTCACGTGCGCGCAATGCGGCAAAGGCTATCACGACCGGTTCGAGCAGCCGCAAGTGGCCGGCACGTGCGATCGCTGCGGCAGTCATGAATTCAAACGCCGGCCCGACGACAACGAAGCGACCGTGCGCACGCGGATGGCCGAATACCGTGCCAAGACCGCACCGATCCTGCCGCTTTACGAAGCGCGCGGGATCGTCGCGCATATCGACGGCATGGCGGCAATGGACACGGTAACCGCCGCACTCGAAGCGGTGATCGGCTGACCGTCTTTCGGTTGACTGGCATTCGGCAAACCGGATTGCGGCTGATTTATCGGGCTATTGAACCCGGCGAGTAGGACTCGCCGGGTTTTTTGGTTATGGCGTGGGGCATGATTGCAGGAGAAGGCGAATGACAGCGAGGCACAAGATCCGGGCCCTGGCCCTGGTCGGCACGCTCGCTGGCAGCACCCCGGCGCTTGCCGATGTAACCGCGCAAAGCGATGCGGGCTTTGTTTCGCGCAACGTGGCGGTGGTGGCGGGCAGCCCGGCCGCGGTGTGGAAACGCCTGGTCACACCCGCCGTGTGGTGGTCGTCGGACCATACGTTTTCCGGCGACGCGGCCAATCTGACGCTCGATCCGGTCCCCGGCGGGTGCTTTTGCGAAAAGCTGCCCGCCGACGAGCCCGATGCAGCCAAAGCCGCGAAGCCCGGTGCCGTGGTCCATCCGCCCGCGCGCGGCGGGGTGGTGCACATGCGCGTGGTGTTTGTCGATCACGCCAAGGCGCTGCGACTGACCGGCGCGCTCGGTCCTTTGCAGAGCGAGGCGGTCAATGCGACGCTGACCGTCACGCTGACCCAGGTCGAGGGCGGCACGCGGGTGATCTTCGAATATGTGGTCGGCGGTTATATGCGCTATCCGCCCGACAAGATTGCCGGTGCGGTGGATACCGTGATGGGCAATCAATTGCTCAGCCTCGCCAAAGCATTTGCGCCGGCTGCGCCTGCCGCCGCGGCACCGGCAGCGCCATTGCCCGCGCCACCTGTCGAACACACAGGACGCGGGCTTGGTCCCGATGGCTTGCTGCTGCCGCGCGGGCGCGTGTGGAGCCTGCCGACGAATGGCGCAACCGCTGCCCCGTTATCGCCAGAACCGGCATCGCAAAAACCGGCAACGCCAGAACCGGCATCGCCCGAACCGGCGCCGGCAGCACCTGTGCCGGTGGCTTCGCCTCCGCTGCCCACCGCGACGGTGCAGGAAGACGTCGCTCCTGCTGGCGGCGAAGCGAAGGCTCCCGCGCGGGCAGCTGTTGCGCCGGCG
>CAITOD010000675.1 GCA_903893935.1 uncultured Sphingomonadales bacterium | reverse complement strand
GGGGGTGCGGATGGGGGCGCTGATGCCGCCCTGGAAGACGATTTCCGAGAACGACAGGATGCGGTCGCGCGAGGAGCACTCGTAGGCGGCGCCGGGCCAGGGGTTGAAGGGGATCAGGTTGACCTTGGCGGGCAGTTTGTAATGCTTGAGCAGGCGGACCAGTTCGCGCGCGTCGGCGTCGCTGTCGTTCTTGTCCTTCAGCATGACATATTCGAACGTGATCCGCCGCGCGTTCGAGGCACCGGGGTAGGCTGCGCACGCCGCGAGCAAGTCCTCGATGCCGAACTTGCGATTGATCGGCACGATCTCGTCGCGCACGTCCTTGGATACGGCGTGGAGCGAAACCGCCAGATTGACGCCGATTTCCTCGCCCGCGCGCGCCATCATCGGCACCACGCCGCTGGTCGACAGCGTGATCCGGCGCTTCGACAGCGCAAGGCCATCGCCATCCATCACCACTTTCAGCGCGTCGCGCACATTGTCGAAATTGTACAACGGCTCGCCCATGCCCATCATCACGATATTGGTGAGCAGCCGCCCGTCGGCGCTATAGGCCTGCACCGCATCGGGATCGGCCTCGTCGAGATCATCGTCAAGCCCGGCCATATTGCCGCCCGCCTTGGGCCATTCGCCCAGCGCATCGCGCGCGAGCATCACCTGGCCGACGATTTCGCCCGGCGTCAGATTGCGCACCAGCCGCATCGTGCCGGTGTGGCAGAACCGGCAATTGAGCGTGCAGCCGACCTGGCTCGATACGCACAAAGTGCCGCGATCGGCATCGGGAATGAACACCATTTCATAATCGTGGTTGTCGGCGGTGCGCAGCAGCCACTTGCGCGTGCCGTCGCTCGATGCCTGCGCCTCGACAATTTCGGGCCGCCCGATCACGAAGCGGTCGGCGAGCCACGGCCGCATCGTCTTGGCGATATCGGTCATCGCGTCGAACGCGATGACACCGCGATGGTAAATCCAGTGAAACACCTGCTTGGCACGCAATTTCGCCGCGCGCGCATCGAGCCCGGCGCTTGCAAACAGCTCGGTGATCGCGGGGCGCGACAGCCCCATCAGATCGACGCGGCCATCGGCGCGCGGGGTCACCTCACGGGGAAGGGGCACCGGGTCGATATGGCCCGGGATCGGCATCAGCGGTGTCGGCATGGGGCGTGTCTATACAGACACGAACCGGCGAGCGCAAACTGCGCGATTTCATTTGGTGCACGCAGACCTCCCGCCCCGCCTCCCCGCCCGACCACCATATCATGATGGTATCATTGGTGGTCGGGCGGGGAGGCGGGCCGGGAAGTCTGCATCGCGCGCCAGCGCGACCTGACAACAATTGTAACATAGTGTCACCAGACGCAGATTTGTGGGCGTTCTGTCGCAAGGGGCGTGGCGGAACCGCGCATTTGCCGATAACGAGCGCGCACGACCCATGGAGATAACCGCATGACCAAGACTTTTGCCCTGCTCGTCTGCGGCTGCGCGCTGTTCGCAGCCGGTCCCGCGCTGGCGCAGGATTATGATGACGACGGCAAATTGCCCGATACCCCGGCCGACGTGTTCAGCGGCCCGCACGTCGAACTAGGCGTCGGCGTCGATCACATCAATTTCAAATCGTACGACGATCTTGCGTCGACCTCGAACCTTTCGGCCAACAAGACCGGGCTCAGCTATGGCGGCGCGATCGGTTACGACACGCCGCTGACCGAACGCGCGACGATCGGCGTCGAATTTGGCGTGGCGTCCGGCTCGAACAAATATACCAACCCCGCGCTGGTGGCCGGCACGTTCAACACCGCGCACATCAACGTCGCGCACGACATCTGGTTCGGTCTGCGCGCCGGCTATGCCTTCAGCAAGAAGACGCAAGTGTTTGCCAAACTTGCCTATACCAACACCCGCTTCGGCGTATCGGGCACCGACGGCAGCGAAGTGCTCTACGAAGGCATTGCCGCCAATGGCGCGCGCATCGGCGCGGGTGCTGAACAGCGCCTGTCGCGGATGTTCTATGTCAAACTCGAATTCGATCATTCGCAGTATGGCAGCGGCGCGTTCAATTATAACAAGACCACCCCCGACGCGAGCGCGTTCGATTTGCGCGCCACGCGCGAGCAGGCGATGGCAAGCGTGGGCATCCGGTTCTGAGAGCTGCGCCGGAACACGCCCGGCCGGAGCATGATGCGATTCTTTCCTGTCGCCTCATGCGCGCGCGGGAAACGCCTATCCCCCCGACGCGGCGCAGCCGAGGCTCGCCGCGTCCATTGCCGAAGCCGCGCCGGCCAGCCGATAGGCGTCGCGCACCGGTCGGCCGTCGCGGCCGCGCGCATAGACCGTCATGTCGCCATTGCCGCGCAGCGCGGCGATGATCGCCGCATCGGTGCGGCGATCGGCGGCCCAGGCGTCGATCCCGCTCGCCAGTGCGGCAAAGCGCTGGCCGCCGATCACGATCGTCACCGGATTGCCCGGCGCCGGTTCGCGCGAAAGGCGCAGATGGACTTCGCCATGGACCGCGCGGCGCGGCCAGGTGGCCACGGTCACAAACGGCTGCGTATCGCGGCGCTGGCCCGGCTGGTCTGCCGCCATGGCAATCGCATAGCAGCGCGGCACGCCCGCATCGCGGAACGCGCCCCAGTCGTTCCACACGCCCAGCCGGTCGCGCGCCAACGCCGGTGCCGCCAGCAGCAGGCTGACCAGCATGAGCGTGGCGCGTTTCACGGGTCGACCAGATCGCGCCAGGCGATCACATCGTTCGACGTCGCAATCCACAGTCCGTCCTGCACCGCCGCGCCCTGCCGCGCCGCCATCGCCAGCGCTTCGGCCAGCGGACCGTACATCAGCGTTTGGGCCAGCCCTCCTTCGGCCGCATCGCCAAGGAAATAGAGCCGCACCGTGGCCGTATCGTCGGTTGTGCGCATCAGTCGCCGCGCTCCGCATCGTCGCGGCGCTTGCCCGCCAGCTCGCGCGCGGCGCGCGCGCTTTCGGCGTCCTGCACAGTGCGCGCGGTGCGGGTCTGGCCGTGGCGCGCGCGGTTTTCGGCGGCCTGCGCCTCGGCGCTGCGCCGCGCACGCGCTTTGCGGGCAAGCCGCAAGTTGATCACGTCGCCCGTCACGCGTGCTCGGCGCCCTGTTCGCTGCCGAACAGCACTTGCTCGACACCTGCTTCGACCAGCGCGATCGATCCTTGCACCAGCGAGGGCGCGATCGCCACGCCCAGCGTCGGGTGCACCGGGTAGCCCGCCAGCATGCCGCGCAGTACGCGGCTGGAAATGCCGTGCATCACCACGATATGATCGCCCGGCAAAGCACCGGCGCCCGCCAGCCAATGCGCCAGCCGCGCTGCGACCATCGCATAATCCTCGCCATCGGGCG
>CAITOD010000674.1 GCA_903893935.1 uncultured Sphingomonadales bacterium | reverse complement strand
GCATCCCGCGGCGTTCACGGCGGCAAGCGCGGTGGCGCGGCTGATGCCCGAAGGGCTCGACCGGGTGTTCTTTACCGATTCGGGGTCCGAAAGCGCCGATACCGCGCTCAAGATCGCGCTTGCCTATCACCATGCGCGCGGCGAAGGCACGCGGTTTCGGCTGATCGGGCGCCAACGCGGCTATCACGGCACCAATTTCGGCGGCATGTCGGTGGGCGGGATCGGCGGCAACCGTCGGCGCCATGTCAGCCAGGTATGGGGCGTCGATCACCTGGCGCACACGCATGGCGATGCGGTGCGGTTTCAGCGCGGGTTGCAGCCTTCGAACGGCCATCTCGCCGACGAACTCGAAGATCTGGTGGCGCTCCATGGCCCCGAAACGATTGCCGCGGTGATTGTCGAGCCGGTCGCGGGCTCGACCGGCGTGCTGGTGCCGCCGCAGGGCTATCTGCAACGCTTGCGCGAAATCACGCGCAAATACGGCATTCTGCTGATTTTCGACGAAGTGATCACCGGGTTCGGGCGGCTGGGCACCCCGACCGCGGCCGAATACTTCGGCGTGACCCCCGATCTGCTGACGCTCGCCAAAGGCCTGACCAATGGCGCGGTGCCGATGGGCGCGGTGGCCGTCGCGCGCGAAGTGCACGATACGGTGATCGAGCGCTCGCCCGCCGGCATCGAATTCTTTCACGGCTATACCTATTCGGGCCATCCGCTGGCCGCCGCCGCTGCGATCGCAACGATCGGCGTCTATGCGCAGGAAGGCCTGTTTGCGCATGCCGCCGGCCTCGCGCAGACCTGGGAAGACGCCGCGCACGCCTTGCGCGACATTCCCAATGTGATCGACGTGCGCAATCTCGGGCTGATCGCGGCGATCGAACTGGCGCCGCGAGGTGGCGTGGTGGGCGCGCGCGCGATGGAAGCGTTTCATCGCGCGTTCGATGCGGGCATCCTGATCCGCGTGACCGGCGATATCATCGCGCTGTCGCCGCCGCTGATGATCAGCGCAGCGCAGATCCACCAACTGTTCGACACGCTGGCCGAAGTGTTGCGCCAGACCGCGTAAACTGCGCAGCAAAAGCCGGCGGCGGCAGCGGGCCATGCGCCAGCTGTCGCCACCGGCAATTTTATTTCAACGTCGCGAGATAGGCGATCAGGTTGGCGCGCTGTGTGTCGTTGGTCACCGCGATCACCATGCGCGTGCCCGGCACCAGCTTGCCCGGCGCCTTGAGGAAGGTGTTGAGCGTGGCCGCATCCCAGGTCAGCTTCGACGCCTTGAGCGCGCTCGAATAGCTGAAATTGGTCGATGCGGCCTTGCGCCCGACCACGCCATAGAGATTGGGCGCCGCCACGCCGACCGCGCCGGGCTTGTAGGCATGGCACGCAGTGCACTGGGTGAACACCGCTTTGCCGGCGGTGGCATCCTGCGCATGCGCGGCAACGGGGGCAAGCAGCGCGAGTGCTGCAAAGGCAATGGTCTTCATGCGGGTCAACTCCAGGCAGACGTTACAACAGCGAGAGATACGTATCGTACTCGAAGCGATCGATATGCGACATGAACGCGGCACGGTCCTGACGTTTGCAGGCAACGTAGATGTCGCGCAAGCGTGTTCCGAACACGCCCGCCACCCTTTCCGACGCGGCGAAGCGGTCGATCGCCGCGCCCCATTCGACCGGCAGCGGCGCGCCCTCGCCCGGATTGCGCGGGTCTTGCGGCGGCGGCGGCATGGCGCCGGCTTCGATCCCCTGCAGCATCGCGCCGAGCATTGCGCCCAGCGCCAGATAGGCGTTGGCATCGGCGCCGGCGATGCGGTGCTCGATCCGCGTCGCTTTGGCGCCGCCGCCGACCGTGCTGCCATCGATCACGCGCACCGCAGCCGAACGGTCATCGTGCCCCCACCCGGCCGAAACGGGCGCGTGCGAATCGGGGCGGAAGCGGCGGAACGAATTGGCATTGGGCGCAAATGCCAGCATGCAATCGGGCATTGCCGCAACGAGGCCTGCCACCGCGTGGAACAGTGCCGGCGCCGGCGCCCCGGTCGCCGCATCGGCCAGCACATTGCGGCCCATGGCATCGTTCAGGCTGGCGTGGATATGCATGCCGCTGCCCGAAGCTTCGCCATAAGGCTTGGCCATGAAAGTCGCGCCAAAGCCATGCTGGCCGGCAAGGCCGCGCACGAGCCGGCGCATGAGCATTGCATGATCGGCCATGGCCAGCGCGTCGGCACAGTGCAGCAGATTGAGTTCGAACTGGCCCGGCCCCGCCTCGCTGATCACGCCATCGGCAGGAATGCCGATCGCCTGCGCGTGGTGCACGATATCGGCGATCAGGCCCCGGTGCGCCGCGAGCGTGCTGGTCGACAGCGTGTCGTTGCGTCGCCAGCTTGCGGCATCGCCGCCATCGGGCG
>CAITOD010000673.1 GCA_903893935.1 uncultured Sphingomonadales bacterium | reverse complement strand
TCCACCGAACCGGCGATCGCGGCAATTTTCGACGGCCTGTCGTGGCTCGGGCTCGAAGGCGACCAGCCGCCGGTGTTCCAGTTTGCGCGCAGCGACCGCCACGCGCAGGTCGCGCAGCAATTGCTCGACCACGGCCATGCCTATCGCTGTTACCTGACGCAGGAAGAGCTCGCCACGCGGCGCGAAGCCGCGCAAGCCGAACGCCGCCCCTTCCGCATCGACAGCGAATGGCGCGACGCCAACCCCGCGACCTGGCCCGCCGACACGCCTTATGTGGTGCGCATCAAGGCGCCGCGCGACGGCGAGACCGTGATCGACGATCAGGTTCAGGGCTCGATCACCGTCAGCAATCGCGAAATCGACGATTTCGTCATTCTGCGCAGCGATGGCACCCCGACGTACATGCTCGCGGTGGTGGTCGATGACCACGACATGGGCGTCACCCACGTGATCCGCGGCGACGATCATATCAACAACGCGTTCCGCCAGCTGGTGGTCATCCGCGCCATGCACGCCATCGAACAGGCGGCCGGGACCGGCGTCTGGCCCGATCCGGTCTATGCGCATATCCCGCTGATCCACGGCGCCGATGGTGCCAAGCTGTCCAAACGCCACGGCGCGCTGGGCGTCGATGCCTATCGCGACGAGCTCGGCCTGTTGCCCGAAGCGGTGGTCAACTATCTGCTGCGGCTCGGCTGGGGCCACGGCGACGAGGAAATCATCAGCCGCGAGCAGGCGGTGGCATGGTTCGATCTCGCTGCGGTCAACAAGGGCGCGGCGCGGTTCGATCTCAAGAAATTGCTCAATCTCAACGGCCACTACATGCGGGCATCCGACGATGCGCGGCTGGCAGACCTGGTTGCAAAGCGGCTGGACGTGCGCGATCCGGCCGATCTCGCGCTGCTGACCAGCGCGATGCCGGTGCTGAAAGTGCGCGCGGCCGATTGCAACGAACTGGCCGAAGGCGCGCGCTTTCTGTTTGCCGCGCGCCCGATCGTGCCCGACGCCAAAGCCGCGGCCCTTCTCACCGACGACACGCGCGCGCTGCTCACGCAGATTGTCGCGCGCATCGAAGCCGCCGACTGGACGCTCGAAGCGCTCGAAAGCGCGGTCAAGGACCTGGCCGGCGAACTCGGCCTCGGGCTTGGCAATCTCGCGCAGCCGTTGCGCGCGGCGCTCACCGGCACGACCACCTCGCCGGGGATTTACGACGTGCTGGTGCTGCTGGGGCGTGACGAAGCGCTCGGCCGTATCCGCGATCAACTGGTCGAAGCATCGGCGGCGTGAAGATTGTCGCGACAATGACCCGGTATCTTGCCAATCATTCGATTTGCAGGCAGATTTCGATCAAGGAGGACTGACCCGTGGCCAATACCAAAGCAACGCTGCAGACCGGCGACAAGACCGTAGACATGCCGGTGACCAGTGGCACGATCGGTCCCGATGTGATCGATATTCGCAAGCTCTATGCCCAGACCGGGATGTTCACCTACGACCCGGGTTTTACCAGCACGGCGAGTTGCGACAGCGCGATCACCTACATCGATGGCGATGAAGGCGTGCTGCTGCATCGCGGCTATCCGATCGGGCAGCTTGCCGAACATTCGACGTTCATGGAAGTCAGCTATTTGCTGCTCAACGGCGAATTGCCGTCGGCGGCCGAACTTGCAGAGTTCCACCACACCATCACGCGCCACACGATGGTGCACGAACAGCTGAGCAGCTTTTACAGCGGGTTCCGCCGCGACGCGCACCCGATGGCGGTGATGTGCGGCG
>CAITOD010000672.1 GCA_903893935.1 uncultured Sphingomonadales bacterium | reverse complement strand
GCGCGGGTGGGTGAGGATTGCTTCGGCGCCGAGCCGGACCACTTCGGCGCGTGTTTGCGCATCGAGCGTGCCGCCGAGCAGGGTCAGTTCGACATTGGGCATGTCGATCACCGCGCGCGCCACTTGCACGGCGATGTCGAAGCCTTTGCGCGGTTCGAAGCGGCCTGCAAAGAGCACGCGCAGCGGGGCGTGGCTGGCGCGTTCAGCATCGCGCGCCTTTGCCGTGGCCTCGCGCGTGAGCAGCGGGTCGGGGGTGCCGTGCGCGATCACGCGGGCGCGGCTGCGCACATCGACCCCGTGGTGCTGCGCAATCGCGGCGACAATCGCCTCGCTGTTGGCGAGCAGGTGCGGCGCGCGCGCCAGCAGCGCGGTTTCGGCGGCGATGATCGGCGCGATTGCGCGCGCGGCGAGCAGGGGGCGTTCGATCCATTCGGGCTTGAACGGGCGCGCCATGGCATAAGTCGTGTGCAGGCTGACAACGGTCACCAGATCGGGATCGTCGAGCAACGGCAGCGCTTCCAGGTCCCAGATCGGAAACGACACCAGATCGAGCCCGAACGACTTGAGGAACTGCGCCTCGTTACACACCCGCTCGGCCCAGGCGGCTTGCGGCCAGGGCAGGCCATGGCGTTCGACCAGCGCACCCGTACCGGCGCCCGCCTCTGCGGGGCACAAGCGATGGAGCCACAGGCCCTCGCTGAAGACGATCGTTTCGTCTGCACCCGGATCGGCGCGGGTGAGCACGTGGACATGGTGCCCGCGCGCGCACAGCGATTGCGCGAGCAGCTGCGTCCAGCGCGCGATGCCGCTGTCATTGGCGGGGGGCCAGCCCTGGCTCACCAGCGCAATGCGATGCCCGGTGCGATTTCGGAATGGCAGGAAGGGCGGTGGTGCCGCAGCCACCATCGGCAAATCGCCGCCGGGTTTGTCGCCGCTGCCCATCGCGCGGCGCTGCCCGTCGCGCAGGCCTTGCAACAAGTCCTGATCGAGCGCGTGGCGGTGCAGCGCATCGATCGTGCCGGCGGCTTCGAGCCCGGCGTTGCAGGCCAGCACCGTCGCGCGGTAGTGATCGATTGCTTCGCCTGCGCGCACCATGTTGTTGGCGGCACCGTGGCGCGTGGCGAAATAGCCGGTTGAGCGCGCCGAGGGATAGAGCGTGCGCGCAACGCATTCGCCCGAGCGGATATGGCTGGGCGCGAACTGGTGCCATACCAGCGCTTGCGGCTCATAGCGCACGTGCCAGCCCGCATCGACCAGCCGCAGGCACACATCGGTTTCATCGAGCAGATAGGCAAAGGCATGGTCGAACCCGCCGATCGCGCGCAAGGCCGCAGCGCGAAACGAGGCATTGGTGCCGAGCAGGCTCGGATAAAAGGGGCTGCCGGGACGGTTGAGCGGGCGTTCGTCGAACCAGTCGGTCACCGGATGCGCGGTACCATAGCGGTCGCACACGACTTTGCGCACTTGCCAGTGTGTGCCGGTGTTGTCGATGGTATAGCCGCCCGCAGCGCCCACCACCGGGTCGTGATAGTGCGCCGCCAGCCGCCGCAACCATTGCGGATGCGGCACAGCGTCGTCATCGATGAAGGCAATCACTTCGCCCGCCGCCGCAGCAATGCCGATATTGCGCGATCTGGCGAGGTTCGCTTCGTCGCAATCGAGCGCCTTGATCGCCGGCGCCCAGCGCGCGATCACCTCTGCGCTGTGATCGGTCGAAGGGCCATTGACCACGATCACTTCCACATCGGGGTAATCAAGCCCCGTCAGCCCGCGGAGCGCGTCATCGAGCCAGGCAGCGCGGTTGTAAGTATTTACGATGACCGATACGGTCGGCAGCGGCAGCGCCATGTCAGCCTCGCAGCAGATCGAGGAATGCGCGGTTGGTCCGCGCGAATTCGGGCCGCGCGATCATCTGCAGCAGCACCGCGCGGTTGTCGGCACACGTCCGCAACAGATCGAGCACGCGCATGTCATCGCCGAGCCCGCGCACACGGGTCAGTTCGCCGAGCACATGCAGATCGTGGAGCGTAGGCGGAGCCAGCAGCGGCGGCACATCGAGCTGCGGATCGCCCGCGCGCGCATAATCGCTGCCATTGTGCCGCGCCACATAGGCGAGATGCTGATCGACCATCACCGCGGGTGCGCCAAGCGCCACCGCGCTCAGATACCATGCCTCTGCGCGCAAGTAATGGCCCTGTTCCTTGATCATGTGCGCGTGCTGGATGCAATAGCCCCAGTGCAGCGGGTGCAGGGCCAGCGCTGCGGCATAGAGCCGCTCGGCATGACCCCAGTCGCCGCGGTCGCGCGCGGCATCGGCCTCCCCCACCAGCTCGCCGAAGCGCGCATCGGCCGGTGCGCGTTCGAGCGTCGCGGCGATTTGCGCGGCGCGCGTCACGGCGGGCCATGCCGTGCTGTCGAACCGGCTGCGCGGCGCAGGCGGCGGGCCGGGCACGGCCACGCGCATGGCGCGCGTCTGGGCTACGCCCGGCAGGCTGATCACTTCGCTGGTTTCGGCGCGCATGCTCTTGCAGACTCCCCATGCCTCCAGTGGAACCACTAGGTACGGAACCGTAGGGTGGTTGCCATAGTACCAACCTCCGTTTCCGAGGTTTTGCGCGCTTGGCAGCAAGCCTGGCCCGCGCCATCACCGCGTTCGGATGACCGAAAACCGAACTATTTTGCTCGATGTGACGCGGCTGGTGTGGCGCCGCTGGATGGGCCAGCCGCCCACCGGGATCGACCGCGTGTGCCTTGCGTGGTGCGCGCACTTTGCTCCGCGTGCACGCGCGGTGCTGCAATGGCGCGGGGCGGTGCGCGTGCTGTCGCAGGCGCAATCGGCGCGGCTGTTTGCGCTGTTGCTTGCTGGCGCGCCGGGGTTTCGCGCGCGGTTTCTGGCGATCCTGCCCGCGATTGTGGCCAGCCGTCGCGGCGGGGCCGATCTGGCGGGGCAGGTTTATTGCAACATCGGGCATATCGGGCTCGACCAGCCGCAACTGGCCGCCTGGATTACCGCGCAAGCGGTGCAGGCGGTGTTTCTGGTGCACGACCTGATCCCGATCACGCATCCCGAATTCTGTCGCGCGGGCGAAGCTGCGAGGCATGAGCGCCGCATGCGCCATGTGCTGCAAGTGGCGCGCGGGGTGATCGTCAATTCGCACGCCACACGCGATGAGCTGGCGCGGTTTGCTGACAATCAGGGTCTCGATCTGCCGCCGGTGCTGACGGCGTGGCTCGGCTGCCCCGATCTGCCCGCGCGCATCGCCCCGGCGCGCTTCGACCGGCCGTGGTTTGTGATTGTCGGCACGATCGAGGGGCGCAAGAACCACGCCCTGACCCTGCACGTCTGGCAGAAACTGGCGCAGGTGTTGGGTGCGGCGACCCCGCTGCTGGTGCTGGTCGGGCGGCGCGGATGGGAAGCGGCGCTGGCGCATGCTCTGCTCGATCGCCATCCGCTGCTTGCCGCGCATGTGATCGAGCTGGGCGGGGTCGATGATGCCGCGCTGGCCGGGTTGATCGCGGGCGCGCGGGCGCTGCTGATGCCTTCGTTTGCCGAAGGATTCGGCCTGCCGGTGGTCGAGGCCTTGCAACTGGGCACGCCGGTGATCGCCAGCGATCTGCCGGTGTTTCGCGAAATCGCCGGCGGCATCCCGCTGCTGCTCGACCCTGCCGACGGGCCCGGCTGGCTGGCCGCGGTGCAGGCCTATTGCGGCGATGACCCCGGGCGTGCGCGGCAACTGGCGGCAATGCGCGGCTATCGCGCGCCCGGGTGGAGCGATCATTTCGCGCTGGTCGAGCCCTGGCTCGCGCAGATCGCTCCGCATTGACCCCTATTGACGCCAATCCGGGGGCACCTGCCCTATCGGGCCGCGCATGGCGTTGATAGAGCAAGGCACGAAAGCAACCGCCAGACAGGGGAAATGTGCGTGATCGCTGGCGGGATCGAATCGTTTGCAGGCGCCCGGGTGCTGCTGCTGCAAGGCCCGGTCGGGCCGTTTTTCGCCCGCTTTGCCCGCGACCTGGCCGCGGTGGGCGCGCGCGTTTCGTCGATCGTGTTCAACGGCGGCGACTGGCTGTTTCAGCCGCGCGCGCGGGTGTGGCGCGGACCGATGGCGGACTGGCCCGACTGGCTGGCCGCGCACCTTGCGGATGAAGCCATCGATGTGGTGTTTCTGTTCGGCGATTGCCGGCCGATCCACCGCGAGGTGCAGCGCGTCGCCTCGCGGCTCGGCGTGGCGGTGGGGGTGTTCGAAGAAGGCTATGTGCGCCCCGATTTCATCACGCTCGAACGGCATGGGGTCAACGGCAACAGCCTGCTGCGTTATGACCACGATGGCACGCTGACCCTGCCTGCGCAATCGCCGGCGGTGCGCCCGGTGCCGCCTTCGTTTCGCGCAATGGTGCTGTGGGGGTTTGTCTATTTCACCGCCGCCGCCTGCGCGCGGCCCCTTTTCCCGCATTATCGCCACCACCGCCCGATCCGCTTTGCCGAGGCGCTGCCGTGGTTGCGATCGCCTTTGCGCAAGGCATGGTATGACTGCGCCGAGCGCGGCATCACGGCGCGCCTGACCGGCGCGTGGTCGGGACGGTTTTTTCTGGTGCCGCTGCAAGTGCACAATGATGCGCAAGTGCTCTTTCACGCCAATACCGGCGGCGTGCGGGGGTTCATCGCCAGCACGATCGCCTCGTTCGGGCGCACGGCACCGGCCGATGCCGTGCTGGTGTTCAAGCACCACCCGATGGATCGCGGCTATCGCGATTACACGCGGGCGATTGCGCGCGCAGCCCGCGCCGCGGGGTGCGGCGGGCGGGTCATCACGATCCACGATCAGCCGATGGAGGCGATCCTGCCGCATTGCCGGGGCACAGTGGTGATCAACAGCACCGCCGGGCTTGCCGCGATTTGCTGCGGCCGGCCGACGATTGCGCTGGGCGAGGCTGTCTATGCGCTGCCCGGGTTGACGTTTCAGGGCTCGCTTGACTGCTTCTGGACCGAAGCCGCAGCGCATGCGCCCGACCGCCAACGCGTTGCGCGGTTCCGGGCAGCGCTGATCGCGGCGACGCAGATCAACGGCAATTTCTACCGCCGGCTCGATCCGCAGGGTTCGGCCACCGGGCTGATCTGGCCACCGTTGCAGGGGGCCGGAGCCGACAGCGAGGCGCCGATATTCCGCTTTACAGGCTCCAGTACTGCCCCCCTGGCGGCGGGTCTGCAGGCACCAGCGTCGCCTTGACATCGACAATCGCGCCCCCTGGCACGACCATCGCCGCAATCGCCGCCACGCCCAGTTCGGCATAGGCGCGATGGCTGACCGCATAGATCACCGCATCGAGATCGTGGAACGCATCGAGCGGGCTGAGCGCGAGGCCGAATTCGTGCCCGGCCGCGCGGGGGTCGGCGAGCGGATCGTGGATCAGCGGATCGAGCCCGAATTCGCGCAATTCGCACACGATATCGTGGACTTTGGAATTGCGGATATCGGGCACGTTTTCCTTGAACGTCAGACCCAGAATGCCGACGCGCGCATCGCGCAAGGCGCGCCCGCCGCCCGCCATCAGCTTCACCGTGCGCTGCGCGACATAGCTGCCCATGCCGTCGTTGATGCGCCGCCCGGCGAGGATCACTTGCGGATGATAGCCCAGCTGTTCGGCTTTGGCAGTGAGGTAATACGGGTCGACGCCGATGCAGTGCCCGCCGACGAGGCCGGGGTAGAAGCGCAGGAAATTCCACTTGGTGCCGGCGGCCGCCAGCACTTCGCGAGTGGAAATGCCGACGAGGTCGCAGATTTTGGAAATCTCGTTCATCAGCGCGATGTTGATATCGCGCTGGGTGTTTTCGATCACTTTGGCGGCTTCGGCGACTTTGATCGACGAGGCGCGGTGGATGCCCGCTGTCACCACCGAGCCATAGAGTGCGGCGAGCGTGTCGAGCGTGGCCGCATCCT
>CAITOD010000671.1 GCA_903893935.1 uncultured Sphingomonadales bacterium | reverse complement strand
GCGGATGCCGCGCGGGGTCAGCCCGCCCAGACGATCGCGCGCCACTTTGGTCACGGCCGCCGCCAGTTCGGCATCGGGCACCGCGCCGGTGCCGTGGCTGTCGATATAGAGCGACAGCGGCTGGGCCACGCCGATCGCATAGGAAATCTGGATGGTGCAGCGCGTGGCAAGGCCGGCCGCGATCAGGTTCTTGGCCAGATAGCGGGTGACATAGGCCGCCGAACGATCGACTTTGGTCGGGTCCTTGCCCGAAAACGCGCCGCCGCCGTGCGGGCTGGCGCCGCCATAGGTGTCGACGATGATCTTGCGCCCGGTCAGTCCGGCGTCGCCGTCGGGGCCGCCGATTTCAAAGCTGCCGGTCGGGTTGATGTGATAGACGGTCCGCTCGGTCAGCAGCGGGGCGGGGATCACTTTGGCAATCGCGGCTTTGACCCAGGCTTTCAGCTCGGCGTCCTTTTCGCCTTCGTCCCAGCCGGCCTTGTGCTGGGTCGAAACGACAATCGCGGTGGCTTCGACCGGCTGGCCGGCTGCAAAGCGCAGCGTGACCTGGCTCTTGGCATCGGGTTCGAGGAACGGTGCGGCGCCCGAATGGCGATCGGCGGCGAGCTGTTCGAGGATCTTGTGGCTGTAATCGAGCGTGGCCGGCATCAGGTCGGGGGTTTCGTCGCAGGCAAAGCCGAACATGATGCCCTGGTCGCCGGCCCCTTCGTCCTTGTTGGCGCCGGCATCGACACCTTGTGCGATATGCGCCGATTGCGGGTGCAAATTGTTTTCAAAGCGGAACGTCTGCCAGTGGAACCCGGCCTGTTCGTAACCGATCCGGCGCACGGTTTCGCGCACCGCACGTTCCACTTCCTCGGGCACGCCGGGCGCCCAGTTGCCCGCCTCGTCCATGATGCCGCGCCCGCGAATTTCGCCCGCCAGCACCACCAGTTGCGTGGTCGTCAGCGTTTCGCAGGCAATTCGCGCTTCGGGGTCCTTGCCCAGAAACAGGTCTACCACGGCGTCGCTGATCTGGTCAGCGACTTTGTCGGGATGGCCTTCGGACACGCTTTCAGAGGTAAACAGGTAATCGCTACGCATGGATCGGCACCATATAAAGGTTTCTTTATGTCCCGTCCTTAGCGAGCCTTGCGCCGCGTGGCAACCAGCCCCGTGACAAGAACAACTATGGCCCAGCCAAGCGAGAGACCGTTGCCGAGCATGGCAAACAGCGTCGGCGCGCGGGCTGCGGGAACCTGACCGTCGAGCCGCCCGGCGCGGCCCGAGGGCAACCACTGGCGCACCACGCCGCCCGCATCGATCACCGCGCTGATGCCGTTGGTGGTCGATCGCAACACGGGCACGCCTTCCTCGATCGCGCGCAGCCGGGCCTGTGCCAGGTGCTGCGGCGGGCCCCAGGCGCCGAACCAGCCGTCGTCGCTGGGGTTGAACAGATAATCGGGGCGATGGGCGGCATCGATCACCGCGCCGGGAAAGACGATTTCATAGCAGATCTGGAAGCCTGCCCGGCCCCAGCCGCCATGACCGGGTGTGCCCAGATCGATGCTTCGCGGACCCGGCCCGGCGGCAAAATCGAGCTCGCCTGCCACCAGCCGCGACAATCCGAGCGGGGTCAGCCAGGGGCGCAGCGGCAGATATTCGCCATAAGGCACCAGATGCGCCTTGGCATACCCGCCGCGGATCGAGCCTGCCGGATCGATCAGCGTGATCACGTTCCACGCGCCGGTCACCTGCCGGTGCTCAACGCGCAGATCGGTGGTGCCGGTCATCAGCAGGCTGCCCGGCCCGATCACGCGCGCCATGCGTTCGCGCGCCAGCGCCGGATCGCCGCCATACGTGGTCTGCGTGTACCAGTCCTGATCATAGCCAGGGCGCAGATAATCGGGCACCGCGCCTTCGGGCCACAGCACGACGCGCGGACCGCTGCCGTCGCCCGGCTGCCGCTGCGACAGGTGCGCCAGCGTGCGGAACTGGCGTTCGTAAAGCTGCGGCTGGTTGAACTGGTCCTGGCCAATATTGGGCTGCACCAGCGTATAGGCGAGCGCGCTGTCGCGCGCATCGCCGCCCAGCGGCAGCAGCATCAACCCGATCGGCCCCAGCGCCGCGATTGCAGCCCTTGCGCGCGGGCCGTTGCGCCGCTGCTGCCACGCCCACAGCCACGATCCGGCGAACAGCACGACCAGCCCGGACGACGCATACGTGCCGCACCACGCCGAAAGCATGGCGAGCCCCGGGCGCGCAAACGGGCCGAGCGTGACCACGCCCAGCGGGTTCCACGGAAAGCCGGTGAACACCCAACCGCGCAACCATTCGGTGACGACCCAGCTTGCCGCGAGCGTCGGCGCGACGGGCGCGCGCAAGCGGTCTTTCAGCCATGCGGTCGCCAGGGTCGCAAGCGCGGGAAAGACCGCGAGATAGCCGGCGAGCAGCACGACCGCGATCCAGCCGAGCCATGCCGGCATTTGCGCCTGATACGTAAATGCGGTGGCGATCCAGCCATTGCCGAGCGTGAAATGGCCCAGCCCGAACAGCCAGCCATACACGGCTGCGTCGCGCGGGCGGGGTGCCGCTTCAACCAGCGCGATCAGCAGCGCCAGTGCGGCCAAAGTCGCGGGCCACAGCATCAGCGGCTGGAACCCGGTGGCGGCAACAGTGCCCGCCAACAGGGCCAGCAGCCAGCGGGCGCGGTGCACGGGCATTACGCGATGCGCAGCAAGATCAGCCTTCGGTTACCGGCAGCGGATGCTTGCGCGGACGGCCGCGTTTGCGCGGCGCGGGCGGCGCTTCGTCGGTCGCCTCGACAGACTGGACAGGCGCGGTGCGCACCGGTTCGGGTGCCTCGTCGATCACTTCGCTGCGCGGGCCGATGGCAGGCGGCAGGCTCGCCGGGTCGAACCGCGGGGCAGGCTCGGCGGCATCGCCCGCGTCGGCAAATGCGCGTTGCGGGCGCGGCGCATCGCCCTCGCCGCGGC
>CAITOD010000670.1 GCA_903893935.1 uncultured Sphingomonadales bacterium | reverse complement strand
CTGGCCAAGGACTGGCGCACCGACAAATATCTGCGCAATCTCGAAGCGCTGATGATCGTCGCCGACGCCGAAACCATGCTGGTGCTGACCGGCAATGGCGATGTGCTCGAACCCGAAGACCACGATGGCACAGTGATCGCCGCAATCGGCTCGGGCGGCAATTTTGCGCTTGCCGCTGCGCGCGGCATCGCCGGCTATGAAAGCGACGCCGAAACGATCGCGCGCCGCGCCATGCAGGTTGCTGCCGACATCTGCGTCTACACCAACGACCGCGTGACGCTGGAAGATATCTGACCCATGCATGACATGCTGACCCCCAAAGCGATCGTGCGCGCGCTCGATGACCATATCGTCGGCCAGGCCGATGCCAAACGCGCCGTCGCGGTCGCCTTGCGCAACCGCTGGCGCCGCCAGCGGCTGAGCCCGGCCTTGCGCGATGAAGTGAGCCCCAAGAACATCCTGATGATCGGGCCGACCGGGTGTGGCAAGACCGAGATCAGCCGGCGGCTGGCGCGGCTCGCCGATGCGCCGTTCGTCAAAGTCGAAGCGACCAAGTTCACCGAAGTCGGCTATGTCGGCCGCGATGTCGAACAGATCGCGCGCGACCTCGCCGAAGAAGCGATCCGGCTCGAAAAGGCCCGCCGCCGCGAAGCGGTGCGCGAGGCGGCAAGCAAGGCGGCGATGGATCGCCTGCTCAAAGCACTGGTCGGCGACGGTGCCAGCGAGGCGACGCGCGAAAGCTTTCGCCAGCGCATTGCCGAAGGCGCGATGGCCGAAGTCGAAGTCGAAATCGAAGTCGAAGACAGTCCGACCGTGCCGATGGAAGTGCCCGGCATGGCCGGCGGGATCGGCATGATCAATCTGTCCGACATGATGGGCAAGGCATTCGGCCGCCAGCCGACCAAGCGCCGCAAGCTGCGCGTGCCCGAAGCCTGGGACAAGCTGATCGACGAAGAAGCCGAAAAGCGCATGGACCAGGATGATGTGGCGCGCGTGGCGCTGGCCAATGCCGAAACCAACGGCATCGTCTTCATTGATGAAATCGACAAGATCGCGGTCAGCGACATTCGCGGCGGTTCGGTCAGCCGCGAAGGCGTGCAGCGCGATTTGCTGCCGCTGATCGAAGGCACGACGGTGGCCACCAAATATGGCCCGATGAAAACCGACCACGTGCTGTTCATCGCTTCGGGCGCGTTTCATATCGCCAAGCCGAGCGACATGCTGCCCGAATTGCAGGGCCGGCTGCCGATCCGCGTCGAATTGCAGGCGCTGACCGAAGACGATTTCGTGCGCATCCTGTCCGAAACGCGCGCCAATCTGGTCGAACAATACAGCGCTTTGCTTGCCACCGAAAAGGTGACGCTGGCGTTCACCCCGCCAGCGATCCGCGCGATTGCGCGCACCGCCGCGCAAGTGAACGACAGCGTCGAAAACATCGGCGCACGCCGCTTGCAGACGGTGATGGAAAAGCTGCTTGAAGACGTGAGCTTCGACGCCGAAGACCGCACCGATACCACTGTGACGATCGACGAAGCCTACGTCGCCGACCGCCTCGCCACACTCGCCGCCAACACCGACTTGTCCAAATACATCCTCTAAATCCTCCCCGGCACGGGCCGCCTGCAAGGCGGTGGAGGGGCAGCGCCCCAGGTGAAGCATCGATATGTCGTACAAGCCCTTGTCCGCCTGAAACGCGGCATCACGGCAAAGCATCGGCGCGTGGGGCGAGGCCCCTCCACCGCGCTTTGCGCGGTCCCCCACCCCGTGCCGGGGAGGAGAGAAGGATGTTGATCGTGGGGCGGGGATGCGACAGGTTGCACGCGCGGGCTGGCTTGCCCGCCGGGATACGCGACACGCATGAACGAGACCGGACACGCCCACCCCAGATTTGTGTGGGCAATGGGGCTGACCAACGCGGCCTATGGCTATTCATATGCCGCCGTGCTGGTGACAATGCCGCAAGTCATGGCCGCGCACGGGGTCAGCGAACCGGTCATTGCCGGACTGACCGCCTTGTCGTCGCTCGCCTCGCTCGCGACGTTCCTGCTGGCGCCGGTGCTCGATACCCTGGTCAGCCGGCGGGCCTGGGCGCTGGGGCTGGGGATGGCCGTGGTCGCACTGACCTTGGCTTTGCTCGGCGTGCCGCCGACCGGGCCTTTGGTGGCGCCGCTGATGATGGCCGATGCGCTGGCGCTGGTGATGCTGACCACCGCGCTCGGCGGTTGGCTCGGCGCGGCTTTGCCCAAAACGATGGATGACACCATCGGCACATGGTTCGCGGTCGGCAACGCCGCGGGCTTCGGGCTCGGCGCGCTGACCCAGCACTGGCTGATCACAGCGTTGCCGGCGCCGTGGGGGCTGGTCGCGGTGGGCGTTGCGGCGAGCCTGCCGCTGGCCTTGCAAGTGCTGATCCCGTCGCCCGACTTAGGCCTGAAAGCCGTGCGCGAAAGCTTCGGCGACCTCGGCCGCGACCTTGCGGTGCTGGTGCGCCAGCCGCTGGTGCTGCGCATCGTGGTGATGTTCGCGCTGCCGTGCGCGGCGTTCACGCTCACCAATGCTTTTGGCGGGCTCGGGCCCGACTTCCACGTTTCGGCGGGGCTGGTCGATGTCGCCAATGGCCTGGGCGCGACTTTGACCGGGGTTGCGGCCGCGCTGCTGGCGCGCGTGCTGTTGCGTTTCGTGCCCGCGCCGCTGCTGTACCTTGGCATCGGCGTGGTCGGCGCGGCATTCACCGCAATCGTTATCGGCCTGCCGCACACCCCGGCCATTTATGTTGCTGCGGTAATTGGCGAAAACATGGCGCAGTCGATCGCGCAAGTGTCGCAGAACGCGATCCAGTTTGCCTCGATCCGCCGGGGCAGTCCGATCGCGGCTTCGCAATTCGGCCTGCTGACCACCGCTGCCCTGCTGCCTTATACCTATATGCTCGCGCTCGATGGTTGGGGTTACCATCTTGTCGGCAATGTCGCGGGCTCGTTCTGGATGGATGCGGGGCTCAGCCTCGTCGCCTGCCTGATCCTGCTCGTCCCGGTGCTGCACTGGATGCGCAGCGGGCAATTGACCGCACCCGATGACCCGCTTGGCGAAGCCTTGCCGGCCTGATAGCGAAAGCACGATGCACCAGACCCCCGACGACCGCCCGATCTACCGCCTGCTCACCGGCAAGGACGACCGCGCCTTTTGCGAACGCGTGTCCGAAGCCCTGGCACAAGGCTGGCGGCTCTATGGCTCGCCGGCGATGACCTGGGACGGCGAACACGTCAAAGTCGCCCAGGCCGTCGTCTGGCACGCGGCCGATGTGATCAAGTCCTGAGCTACTGCGCCGCCTCGGCGAGATCGTCTTCGGTGCTTTCGGCCGCCTGGCGCGCCCACATTTCCGCGTAAAGCCCGTCGTGGCGCAAGAGATCGGCGTGGCTGCCCTGTTCGGCAAGGCGCCCCTGATCGATCACCAGAATCGTGTCCGAATCGACGATGGTCGATAGCCGGTGCGCGATCGAGATCGTGGTGCGATTGGCAGCGACGGCGCGCAGCGTGCCCAGGATGTCCTGTTCGGTGCGCGTATCGAGCGCGCTGGTGGCTTCGTCGAACAGCAGGATCGGCGGGTTCTTGACCAAAGTGCGGGCGATCGCCACGCGCTGCTTTTCGCCACCCGAAAGCTTGAGCCCGCGCTCGCCGACTTCGGTGTTCAGGCCCTGCGGCAGGCGGCTGAGCAAGTCGGTGATCGCCGCACCGCGCGCCGCCGCTTCGACTTCGGCAGCGCCCGCACCTTCGCGACCATAGGCGATGTTGTAGCCGATGGTGTCGTTGAACAGCACCGAATCCTGCGGCACGATGCCGAGCGCGGCGCGCAGGCTGGCCTGCGTAACCAGCCGGATATCCTGCCCGTCGATCAGGATGCGGCCCGAAGTGGGATCGTAAAACCGGAACAGCAGCCGGCCGATGGTCGATTTTCCGGCGCCCGAGGGCCCGACAATGGCGACGCGGCTGCCCGCCGGCACATCGAACGACAGGCCGTGCAGGATCGTGCGGTCGGGGTCATAGCCGAACACGACATTGTCG
>CAITOD010000669.1 GCA_903893935.1 uncultured Sphingomonadales bacterium | reverse complement strand
GGTCACATTGACCCGGCGCACCGCGACGGTGACAATCTCGGCGCCCGAGGCAGCGACGGCCGCCGCGTTCTGCGCATAATCCTTGTATTTGCCGGTGCCGACGATGAGCCGCGAGGTGAACGTGCGCCCGGCGACGGTCCAGCTGTCCGCATGATCGCCGCCGCCGACGAAGTGCACGATTTCGAACACATCGCCTTCGGCAATCGCCACTTCGGCCAGCGTCGAACGCGGCACGACCACCGCGTTGCGTTCCACCGCGACTTTGGCGGGATCGAGATCGAGCGCGCGGACCAGTTCGGCGATCGAACCGGGCGCGGCGCGGCGCGGTTCGCCGTTGACGACAATATGGAGGGTATCGGACATGAGCGCTGCCTTAGCGTGCTGCGCGGGGCGATCAAGCGCGCCGCGCGGGAAATCAGGCTTCGCCGAACATGCGCCGCTGCGCGGCCTCGATCTCTTCGAGATAGCGGCGGCGCGCATGCGCTTCGCCCAGCACGCCGATCACCCGCGCCCGATCATCGACCACCGCCAGCTCGTCGGCCCCTTCGGCATCGAACAGCGCGAGGATCGCCTTGATCCCCGCGTCGGGCGCCAGCGTGACTTCGCCGAAGCGCGCCAGCGGTGCCACCGGTTCTGCCGGATCGAGCGTGGGGGCATGCGCGGCGGCCGACTGGACAATCCCGCAATACGCGCCCTCGGCATCGACCAGCACCGCCTTGCTCGCCGAGCCCAGCGGCACTTCGGCGCAAAACGTGCCGATCGTGGCATCGCGCGGCACGGCCACGAAATCGCGCCGCATCATGCGTTCGGCGGTCAGATTGAGCAACCAGCCGATATCGCGCGGAGACCGGATGTCGGACCCGCGCACGTGCAGCCGCCAGGTCGAGAACGAATAGCCGAATGCTTCGCGCGTCACTGCGCTCGAAATCAGCGCGGCGGTCAGCACCACCCCCATCAGCGGGAAATCGCGCGTGGTCTCGAGCGTTAGCAGCGCCAGCGTCATCGGTCCGCCGACCACCGACACGCACAACGCCGCCATGCCGACCAGCGCGAAATCGGACGGATCGAGCGTGATCCCCCAGCCGGCCTGATTGAGCGCTTGCGCAAAAGCCTGCCCGGCCAGCGAACCGATGAACAGCGAAGCGAAAAACAGCCCGCCGCGAAACCCGCTGGCAAGCGACACCACAGCTGCCGCAATCTTGAGCCCCAGGATCACCAGCAGGAACAGCACCGGCGGCCGCGTCATCAGATCGAGATGGAGCGCGCCGTGCCCCGCCGACAGCGCCTGGGGTGAAACGAGCGCGATCGGGATCAGCAGCGCCCCGCCGACAACCGGGCGCCAGGTGCTGCCGCGCGTTGCGCCCTGCAGCAGACGTTCGGCGCGGGTGACCAGCCGCATCACGATGATCCCGACGCTCGCGCAGATCAGTCCGAGCACGACCGCCGCGCCATAATCGACCAGCGTGCGCGCTTCGTTCGAAGTGACCGCGATCAGATAAGGCTCGGTCCCCAGCCGCCGCAGCACCAGCGTTCCCGCCAGCGAGGCTGCCATCACCGGCGCCACTTCGGCGATCGAGTAAGAGCCGATGACGATTTCAAAGGCATAGAACGCGCCGGCAAGCGGCGCGCCGAACGCCGCACCGACGCCGGCCCCCGCGCCCGCGCCGACCAGCCGGCGCAGATCGGCGCGGCGCAAATGCAGCCTTTGCCCCAGCCACGACGCGATCCCGCCGCCCATTTGCGCATAGGTCGCTTCGAGCCCCACCGAAGCCCCGCAGCCGTTCGACAGCACCGTCTGCGCCGCGATCACCAGGTTGTCGCGCCAGGGTATCCGCCCGCCATGGAGCGCATTGGCCTCGACCACGTCGACCGGCGCGCGCCCGCGCCCGCGCGCACGCGCCACGGCCACCACCGCCGCGCCGCCGATCGGCAAGGCGATCAGCCGCCAGGGGTGTTCGAACGAGGCCAGCGCGCTCAGCCGGGTGATCCCCAGCCCGTAAATGAGCCGCTGCATGCCGAGCGCGAGCGTGCTTTGCGCAAATGTGGTCAGCCCCGCAGCACAACCGACCAGCGCCGCCAGCACGATGAACGCCGCTTCGCTTTCGCGCAGCCAGCGCCGCAACCGCAACCCGGCGCGCGAAACTCGGTGAGTGTAGCCCATCAGGATGACCGCAGCCTTATTCGCGCGGGCCAGTCAAGCGCCGATCGCATGCGGCCTATGCCACCGCACGCACGCGCGCGACGAGTGCCGCCGCCATGACACAGCACGTTGCCGCCGCCGCAAAGCCCGGCACCCAGATCGCATCGAGCGATCCGTGCGCCAGCGCCAGCACCAGCGCGGGCACCGCGATCGACGGCACGGTGTTGGCAAGGTTCATATAGCCCAGCATTTCCCCCGGCCGCGCCGAAGCGCGCAGCAATTGCGCAACGAGCGCGGTATCGAGCGCAAGATAGGCGATCAGTCCGATCTGAAACAGCGCGTAGCCGGCCATTACCGCCCAGGCGCCACCGTGCAGCAGCAGGCCAAACCCGGTGGCGGTAACGAAAGCCGCAGCGATCATCGGCGCGCGCCGACGACTTCGGCGATCGGACCAGCGCCCCGCCATGAGTGTCGCCACCAGCACCAGGCCGGTGGTGGCCATGACCAGCGCGCCATAGGCGGGATCGACCCCGCGCGCCGCCGCAACCCCGATCCGCGCCGGGCGCGATGCCACAAACAGGTAGAAATAACTCATCATGAAGGCGGTGCCGCCCTGCATCAGCAAGCGCGCGAGCCCGGCTCGCGCGCAATCCACCCACACCGGCGCAAGCGCGGCAGCGCGCAGTGCCGGCGGCGCGCCAGCCTCGACGGTCGGGCCGAACGGCCAGATCACCACCAGCGGCGTGACGCATAGCCCGACCACCACCGCCACCGCCATGAAGGGTGCGGGGCCATCGACCGGGAACAGCAGTGCGGCAGCACCGGTGCCGAGCGCGGCCAGCGGCATCGCCAGATTGACCATCGCCGCCACCCGGCCTTTGGCATGATCGCCGAAGTGATCGACCAGCACCGCGCCAAGCGGAGCGAACATCAGATTGAACGCCAGTTGAAACGCGATCAACCCAGCCGCAACCGGCAGCGGGTCACGCGCCAGCCCGAGCATGGCCAGCATTGCCAAAGTCAGCATCAGACCGAGCGCGATCGGCCTGCGCCGATCGCCATAGCGATGCCGGCAACGATCGCCGATCCGTCCGGCGAGGATATTGGCGAGGCTTGCGGTCAATGCGCCGGCCAGCGTAACCGCCGACAGCATCGCCGCCGCCCGATCGGGGGCAATTGCCACGATCCGCCGCGGCAGCAGCAGCGCCAGCAGCGGCGCATAAGCCAGATGCGCGCCAAACGCCGCCAGCGCATAAAGTGCCGCGCTGCGCGTGACCGGTGGCGGGTCGGTCGCGCGGATCAGCGCTGGTCCTGCCCGGTGCTGGCGCGGCAGATGAGTTCGAACGGGATTTCGTGCCGCGCGGGCGCACCCCCGCCTTCGACGAGCGCGATCAGGCTGGAACACGCGCTCGCGATCATTTCCGCCACCGGCTGGCGGATTGCGGTCAGCGGCGGCACGGCAAAGCGTACGCCGGGGGTGTCTTCGAAACTCACCACGGCGAGATCTTCGGGCACGCGCAAGCCGCGCGCACTGGCGATATGCAGCGCGGCAAAAGCCATTTCGTCGTTGTCGGCGATCACGGCGGTGGGCGGATCGCCTTGCGCCAGCAGTGCTGCGATCACGCGTTCGGCGGTTTCGAAATGGAAATCCCCGTCGCCGACCAGCGCATCGCTGATCCCCGCTTCGGCCAGCGCAGCGCGATAGCCGGCGATGCGCAAGGCCGAACTGCCGTAATTGGCAGCCCCCGCGATAAACGCGATGCGACTGTGCCCGAGCGCAATCAGGTGCCGCGTAGCGGCCCCTGCCGCAGCGACTTCGTCCATGAACACGTCGATCGTCGAGGTGCCTTCGCGATGGCCGATCCGCGCGCAGGGAATGCCGTGTTCGGCAAGCAGGGCCACCAGATCGGCATTGTCGCAATGCGGCGGGGTGAGGATCACGCCGTCGGGGCGGAGCGACGCCAGCGCATTGGCCAGCCCGCGCCGGGCGTGCGCCGGATCGGTATCGACCAGTTCGAACACCAGGTGCCAGCCTTGCGCTTCGCATGCGGTCATCCCGCCGAACAGCATCTGGTCGACATAGTCGTTGCCGCGTCGTGCCTGCCAGTTTTCCAGCGTGCGCACGCGATCGTTGATCGCCAGCACCACGTAAGACCGCCCCCCGCCCATCCGCCGGGCGCTGAGATTGGGGACATAGCCGAGCGCTTCGATCGCCGCATGGATACGCTCGCGCACCGCGGGTTTGACATTGGGGCTGCCGTTGAGCACGCGCGAAACGGTCTGACGCGAAACGCCGACCGCAGCGGCTACATCCTCGATTGTCACACCACTGCGCCGGATCATGGCGCCATGCATAACCGCTGGTCCGGCACTTGACGAGGGGCTCGTTTGTGAACGATCACAATTTTGAGTTGTGAACGTTCACATTGGCGCGTAAGAAACCATCGACACGATACGAATCGTGCATCGACCGGGGGGTGTGATGATCAAGGCATGGGGGCACTGTCGGCTGCTGGTTTGCGCCGCTGCAGTCATGCTTGCAGCAAATGCCGCCGAAAGCGCTGCCGAACCCGCCGCCAAACCAGCCGTCAAACCAGCAGCGGGCCTGACCGTTCCCGCCGATGCCGCAATCGAGGCGCGCATCGATGCGCTGCTCGCGCGGATGACTTTGCCGCACAAAGTGGCGCAGCTGATCCAGCCCGATATTTCGACAATCACCCCCGACGACATGCGTCGCTATCGCTTCGGCTCGTATCTCAACGGCGGCAACAGCGGCCCGGGCGGCAACGACAAGGCGCCGGCCAAAGCCTGGCTCGCGCTGGCCGATGCGATGTGGGATGCCGCGCGCGCACCGCTGCCCGATGGCGAACCGGCGATCCCCGCGCTGTGGGGCACCGACGCGGTGCACGGGCACAACAATGTGATCGGCGCGACGCTGTTTCCGCACAATGTGGGCCTCGGCGCGGCCAACGATCCCGACCTGATGCGGCGCATCGGCGCAGCCACTGCCGCCGAAATCGCCACGACCGGGATCGACTGGGCGTTTGCGCCGACGCTCGCGGTGGTGCGCGACACGCGCTGGGGCCGTAGCTATGAAAGCTATTCCGAAGATCCCGCGCGTGTCGCCCGGCTGGGCGCGCCGCTGGTCGAAGGCCTGCAAGGCACGCCGGGCACGCCGGAATTCCTCGACCAGCACCACGTGATCGCCACAATCAAGCATTTCTTCGGCGATGGCGGCACCGGCGGGATCGACCGCGGCGATACCACCGGTTCGCCGGCCGATATCGAACGCGTGCACGCTGCCCCTTATCCACCCGCGATTGCCGCCGGCGCACAAGCGGTGATGGCCTCGTTCAACAGCATCAACGGCGCCAAGATGCATGGCAACCGCGATCTCCTGACCGGTCTGCTGCGCGACCGCATGCGGTTCGACGGCCTGGTGGTGGGCGACTGGAACGGCCACGGCCTCGTACCCGGCTGCACCAACACCGATTGCCCGCAGGCGCTGAACGCCGGGCTCGATATTTTCATGGTGCCCGAGGACTGGCGCGGGCTTTACGAAACGACGCTGCGCGAAGCGCGCGACGGCACGATCCCGCTCGCGCGGATCGACGAGGCGGTGCGACGCGTGCTGCGCGTCAAATTGCGCGACGGCCTGTTCGACAAGCCGCGCCCGTCCGAACGCGCACTCGCCGGGCAATGGACGGAGCTGGGCTCGCCCGACCATCGTGCGCTGGCGCGCGAGGCCGTGCGCAAGTCGCTGGTCCTGCTCAAGAATAGTGGCGCGCTGCCGCTCAAAGCGGGCGCGCACGTGCTGGTTGCGGGGCGCAGCGCCGACCAGATTGCGCAGCAAAGCGGCGGCTGGACGATCAGCTGGCAAGGCGGCGGCGATCTCGGCCGCGCCGATTTTCCCGGAGCGACTTCGATTTATGCCGGGCTCGCCGATGCCTTGCGCCACGGTGGCGGATCGGCCGAACTGGCGCCCGATGGCCGCTTCGCAACGCGACCCGATGCCGCGGTGGTGGTGTTCGGCGAAGCGCCATATGCCGAATATGCCGGCGACCGGCCCGACCACGCGCTGCACGATGACGAGGGGCTCGGCCTGCTGCGCAAGTTCCACGCCGCGCATATTCCGACCATCGCAGTGCTCCTGTCGGGTCGCCCGCTGTGGACCAGCCGCGAACTGGCGCTGGCCGATGCTTTCGTCGCCGCCTGGCTGCCGGGCAGCGAGGGCGAAGGGCTGGCCGATGTGCTGGTGGGCGACGCGGCCGGGCATGCCCGCTTTGATTTCTCGGGCAATCTGCCGTTCCACTGGCCGGCAACCTGCCGCGACGATGCGCCGCCCGCATTCGCGCTTGGCGGCGGCGGCAGCTATGCCGCGCCCCCGGTGGTCTCGCCGCTGGTGCTGCGCTGCGCGGTGCCCGCGAACCCCGCCACCACCGTGCTGTTCAGCCGCGCGCTGGGCCCCGATGTGACAGTCGGCGTGCGCGGCACGCCCGCCGATCCGCCGCAGGCGCTGCCCGCGCTGATCGGCAATGACGGCGCCGGCGTGGTCAATGTCTCGCCTTTCGATGCGCGCGCGCAGGAAGACGGCCGCCGCATCGAATGGCGCAAGGCGGGCCTCGTCAGCTTTGCGCTGCCGCACCCGCTGCCCGCCAAAGGCCATGCGCTGGTGATCGAATACCAGGTCGATCCGGCCAGCCACGGCACGATCCGGGTCGGCGCCGAATGCGCCGGTTGCCGCTCCGATCGCGCGCTGCCCGCAACGCCTGCCGCGCAGCCGCTGCGCCTTGCGCTCACCTGCTTCGGCAACGGCAGCATAACCGGGGTGCGCTTCAGCGCACCGGCAGCCGCCGTGCTGCGCCTGATTTCCGCCACTGTCGTGACCACTCGCACACCCGATCACTGCCCCGTTCAACACTGAAAACAATATTTTTCGAGGAGAGAGACATGAGGACCACGCATCTTCTGGGCATGGCATCGAGCCTCGGCATCGCGCTCGCCAGCCTGACCGCCGCACCCGCCGCCTGGGCGCAAACCGCGCCCGCAGCGCCCAACAGCAGCACTGCGGCCGATGCCGCCGCGCCCAATGCCAATGACAAGAAAGATCCCGACCAGATTATCGTCACTGCCGAGCGCAAGGAACAGAACCTGCAGAAATACGGCGGCACTTCGACCGTGCTGTCGGGCAAGCTGCTTGAAGAAACCGGCGTGCAGAACATCACCGATCTCGAGGGTCGTATTCCCGGGCTCGACATCCTGCCCAACAACAACAACATCGAAGTCTACATTCGCGGCGTCGGTTCGAGCAACAACACCGAACTCGGCGATCCGGCTGCAGGGACGCACTACGACGGCATCTATATTCCGCGCCCGGCCGGCTTTGGCTCGATTTTCTTTGATATCGACCGGGTCGAAGTCAACGTCGGTCCCCAGGGCACGCTACGCGGCCGCAATGCCACGGCGGGCACTGTCAATATTATCCCCTGGCATCCCGGGCTCAACATCTGGGACGGCTACGCCGAGGCGGGTTATGGCAATTACGGGCAGCAATCCTACGAAGCCGGGCTGAATATCCCGGTCAGCAGCACGATTGCGATCCGCGCTTCGGGCGAACACCTGTTCCACGATTCCTACACGCACAATGTCGGCCCTGTTACCGGCCTGAAGGGGCCCGAATGGGCGGACAATTTCGGCGGCCGCCTGCAACTGCTGTGGAAACCCAGCGACAAGTTCGACATGCTGCTTAGCTACGACAACACCGTCGAAAACGGCGGGGGCACGATCGGAACCAATCTCGCGGTCGCTGAAGGCAACAATATCAATATCAACAGCCTCAATTTGCGCGATGTCTATCTCTACCCGACCGACCCGCACCAGCACACCGCGCACAGCGGCGAAAAGGCCGAATTCAATTATCACGGCACCGATTTCGATGTGCAGCTGACCGTCAGCCACCGTCATCTGTTTACGGACTGGTTGGGTTCGCCTCCGGGGCTGGCGGCCTATCCCGGCGGGCTGGCGCAAGCCAATGCCGGTGATCCGACCGGCAGCATCGCCGACGACTGGTCGCATTACGAAACGCAGAACATGTCGGATTCGGGCACGCAGGAACTGCGCATCACCGCGCCCAAGGGCTCGCGCCTCGAATGGACGCTGGGCGGGTTCCATTTCACCGAAAAGCAGGCGTCCTTCCTCGGTAGCGTCGCCGACCAGACCGCCTATTTCCAGGGCAACGAGTTCAACACGCGCACCCAGAGCCAGTCGCTGGCGGCCTATACCGATGAAACCTTCCACGTGAACAGCAAGCTCAGCCTGACAGGCGGCGTGCGCTACACCGACGACACCAAATCGCGCACCGGCGTTGCCGCGCGCTATGAAATGTTCCTCGGCGACGGGCACTACAATTGCTGCATGGGTCCGATCATCGGCTCCCCCGGCTTTCAGTTCGCAGGGCTGGGCCGCACCGATTTCAACGTGCCCGCCTCGGGCGCCGAAACCCCTGCCAACCAGCAGGCCGCGCTCAGCTATTATCTGGCCGGCATCAAGTCTTTCGGCATCTACGACACCGTCCCGGGGATTTTCCCGGGCGGGCTGGTTCCTCCAGGCCCGAGCGGATCGTGCGCGCCCAATCCGGGCACCGGGCTCTATTGCGCGGGCAGTACCAACGTCCCCGGCCAAAATGGCTTGCCCTACAACTGGGGGGCACCTGCCAACGCGGGGCAGTATCTCTATGCGGCCGGGCTCGATCCCAGCCAGTTCTTTGACCAGAGCGCCAGCGACCACTATCACTTCATCGACTGGCGCGTACGCTCGCAATTGCAGATCGACCCCGACCACATGGTCTATGGCCTGGTCGCGACCGGCAACAAGGCGGGCGGTTTCAACGACAATCTGGGCACCGACGGCCCCGCGATCACATACAAACCCGAACGGCTGACCAATTTCGAAATCGGCACGAAGAACCGCTTCACCGTCGCCGGCGAGCCGGTCAAGCTCAACGTCACCGCGTTCTACGAGCTCTATCACAACCAGCAGCTCAGCAGCCTGCTGAGCCTGTGCAACGAAGCGGCCTATGTCGGCGTGGTGGCACCCAATGCCTCGTGCAACATCATCGTGACATACACTTACAACGCCGCCAACTCGGTGATTGCCGGTTCGCAATTCGACGGATCGATCACCATCCCCGAAGCCAGGATCAACATTGCCTTCGACGGTCTCTGGCTGCCCGAGGCACGAGTGACGAGTTCGCAGGGGATCGAGGATTTCCGCTTCCAGAGCGATATCGACGGCAATGATGCCGGCATCCGTTCGATCCAGGGCAAGCGCCTGCCGCGTACCGCGAAATACCAGATGAACATGCGAATCTCGCAAAAGTTCGACAGCCGGCACGGCGAATTCGACTATGTCATCGCGCCGGGTTACCGGTCAGGGTCGTATGCCACGATTTTCAATGGCGAAGACTATGCCTATCAGGCGTGCCAGACCGGCGGAACGGTGATCAGCAGCAGCGGCACACCTGTCGCGGGCTGTTCGATCACCACCACCTATCGCGGGCGGCTGAACGATTCGATCCCGGGTTACTGGACGCTCGACATCGGTGGCGGCTATTCCACGCCCGACGGGCGCGTGCGGATCGAGGCTTATGCCAACAATCTGGTCAAGCAGACGGTGACCGGATTGCTGATCAGCCAGGCGGGCGGCACGGTCGCGTTCCTGCCGCGCCCGACGACCTATGGCGCGCGTTTGCGCGTGCGGTTCTGATCGCAAAGGGAGGAGCCTGGACGATGCGCACTATCCGGTTGTTGATCGGTCTTGGCGCGGCGCTGTGCTGCGGTCTGCCATGGACCGCCGCCGCGCAGACCCCGCCGGCGCCTGCCGATGGCTGGCGGCTGGTGTTTTCGGACGAGTTCGACGGCGCCACGCTCGATCCGGCAAAATGGCATGCCTATCAGGATTGCTGGGGCGGCGGGAACATGGAGCGCGAATGCTACACCCGCCGCACCGACAACGTGTCGGTGCACGATGGTGCGCTTGATCTGACGGCGGTGTTTGAAAAAGCCACCGGCCCTTCGCTGTCGGAAGACTTGCGCACGCCCGGCGTCGAGCCGCCGCCGGCGACCAAGCCGTTCACATCGGGCAAAGTATCGACCAAAGGCAAATTCACGCTGACGTATGGCCGTGTCGAAGTGCGCGCCAAATTGCCCACCGGCCAGGGCACCTGGCCGGCAATCTGGCTGCTGCCCGCGCAAGACCTCTATGGCCCTTGGCCGGGCTCGGGCGAAATCGACGTGATGGAGGCCGTCAATCTGGGCGTCAAATGCGGCAGTTGCGTCGGCGGCGAGGAAAACCAGATTTACGGCACGCTGCATTACGGCAGCAACATGCACCATTATCAGGGCCTGTCGCAGCAAAAGGCGTTTGCCCTGCCCAAAGGCAGCGAGGGCGACTGGCATACCTATCGGGTCGATTGGGCACCCGATGATGTGACCTGGTATGTCGATGGCAAAGTCTATTCGAAAATCCCGCTCAAGAACTGGCGCGATCCGCTGCAAAAGACCAAACCGGCGCTCGCAATCCATTACGCGCCGTTCGATCGCCCGTTCTATCTGATCCTCAATCTGGCGATCGGCGGACAATGGCCCGAAAGCCACGACCAGGGCGGCGTGCTGCTCACCGATTATCCCAAGCACATGCAAGTCGACTGGGTGCATATCTACCAGTGCGACCGCCCGACCGGTTGTAGCTAGTTCGGGTTGAAAGGCGGCGCCGGGGCGGGCATAGGCTGCGGCCATGCACGACATCCGACTGATCCGCGAAAACCCCGAAGCGTTCGACGCCGGCCTTGCCCGGCGCGGGCTGCCGCCCGCCGCGGCCACGATCCTGTGGCTGGATGCGGCGCGACGCGATGTGCTGACGCGCATGCAGGAGGCGCAGGCGCGCCGCAACGAAGCGTCGAAAGCGATCGGCGCGGCGATGGCGAAAGGCGACAAGCCCACCGCCGATGCATTGAAGGCCGAAGTCGCCGAACTCAAAGACATGCTTCCCGCGATGGAAGAGGAAGAGCGCGGCGCGACCGCCGATCTCAACGCCGCACTTGCAGCGCTGCCCAACATTCCCGCCGATGACGTGCCGCAAGGGGAGGATGAAGCCGGCAATATCGAAATCGCGCGCTGGGGCACACCGCGCGCGTTCGATTTCACTCCGCGTGAACATGCCGATCTCGGCCCGCCGCTCGGGCTCGATTTCGAAACCGGTGCGGCGCTGTCGGGCGCGCGGTTCACGTTCCTGCGCGGCGGCATGGCGCGGCTGCACCGCGCGCTTGCGCAATTCATGCTCGACTTGCAGAGCGGCACGCACGGCTATGTCGAATGCGTGACGCCTTTGCTGGTGCGCGACGAAGCGGTGTTCGGCACGGGGCAATTGCCCAAGTTTGCCGAAGACTTGTTTCGCACCACCGACGGGCGCTGGCTGATCCCGACCGCCGAAGTGAGCCTGACCAATTCGGTGCGCGAGCAGATCCTGCCCGACGCGGCGCTGCCGCTGCGGATGACTGCGCTGACCCCGTGCTTCCGCTCCGAAGCGGGTGCGGCCGGGCGCGACACGCGCGGGTTCATCCGCCAGCACCAGTTCGAAAAAGTCGAACTGGTGTCGATCGCGCGGCCCGACGAGTCCGCGGCCGAACACGAACGCATGACCGCGTGCGCCGAAGCGGTGCTGCAGGCGCTCGAGCTGCCCTATCGCAAGATGCTGCTATGCAGCGGCGACATGGGCTTTACCGCGCGCAAGACCTATGATCTCGAAGTGTGGCTGCCCGGCCAGGGCGCCTATCGCGAAATTTCGTCGTGCTCGAACTGCGGCGATTTTCAGGCACGGCGGATGAACGCGCGCTATCGCCCCGAAGGCGCCAAGGCGACCGAATTCGTCCACACGCTCAACGGCTCGGGCCTCGCGGTCGGGCGCACGCTGGTGGCGGTGCTCGAAAACGGCCAGCAGGCCGATGGCTCGGTCGATCTCCCTGCAGCGCTTGCGCCCTGGCTGGGTGGCCTGACCCGGCTCGTGCCGCAGGCGTGAGCGCACGCCTGGTCTGGCCGGCGCTTGCCGCGCTGGTGCTGGTGGCGGCGCCGCAGATCGCGCGGCCCGCGCCGATTGTCGCCTGGACCTACACCGTCAAGCCCGGTGATACGCTCGCCGCAATTGCTGCGCGGATGGGTGTTTCGCCCGGCGACCTGGCACGCGCCAATGCGATCGATCTCGATTCGCGGCTGGTTGCCGGCACCGTGCTCAAACGCCCTGATCCCGACGACAGGCCGCCCGCGGCGCGCCACACGGTGCGCCGCGCCCCGCTGCCGCGCGCCGAACCCGGTGCCCCGCGGCTGGTCTGGCCGACATCGGGTGCGGTCACCGCACGGTTCGGCGCCGTGGTGCATGGCAAGCCCGACAAAGGCATCGATCTGGCCGCGTTTGCCGGCATGACGGTGCGCGCCGCTGCCGCCGGCCGGGTGATCTTCGCCGGGAACGAACCCGAACGGTTTGGCAAGCTGATCGTGATCGACCATGGCGGCGGCTGGGCGACTGCTTATGCCTATCTCGGCAAAGTGACCGTCAGCGAAGGCGCAACCGTGCGCGGCGGCACGCCGATCGCGCGGATTGGCGCCAGCGGCGAAGCGAAAAAGCCCATGCTCCATTTCGAACTGCGCCACGACAATGTGCCGCAGGACCCGCTCCCCGCGCTGCCAATCCGCCTGTAAAATCCTCCCCGGGACGGGGAGGGGGACCGCGTGAAGCGCGGTGGAGGGGCTTGGCCTTTGCAAACCGGCGTTGACGAATGGGGCAAGACCCCTCCACCACCCTTCGGGTGGTCCCCCTCCCCGTTTCGGGGGGGATATTCAGCGCGGCATCAGGAAAAACGTCAGGCCGATTGTCAGATAAGTGATCATCCAGAACCCCGCGTCGATCAGCGCCAGTCGCAGGCTGACACGCAAGTTCATGTAATTGATCGCCATGGCCGGGATCACGAAGGCACCCGCAAGCCCGCCCGACATCATGAAATAGAGCCACGGCTTGGCTTGCAAGGTCGCCGCCCCGACGCGCGCGAACATATGCCCGATCATCGCCGACGACAGCAGCAGCAAGACGAACGTCACCGCCAGCGTGCGCCACGGCATGATCCGCTGCCCCAGACCGCCGGGCCCGAGTTCGGCGAGGCGGGCGCGGCCAAAGAGCGGCCCGTTCCACACCGCTGCCACACCGAGCGCGGCCAGCGCTGCGACCAGCACCGCCAACCAGTTCACCGGACCCATTGCACTGTTTCCCTGGTGCCGTTTTGCAAATGCGGCGCATAGCCGCAGCACCCCGGCTTGGCAATTCGTCTGCAAGGTGACGCGGCGCGCAAAAGCGGCTATGCGCCGCCGCCTGATGGCCAGCGAACAGTCCCCCCTCACCCTTCCCGCTCCGCGCCGCGTCGGCATGGTCAGCCTCGGCTGCCCCAAGGCCCTGGTCGATTCCGAACGCATCCTCACCCGGCTGCGCGCCGATGGCTATGCGATGAGCGCGGATTATCAGGGCGCCGATGTGGTGCTGGTCAACACTTGCGGCTTTCTCGATTCGGCGAAGGAAGAAAGCCTCGCCGCGATCGGCGAGGCGATGGCCGAAAACGGCCGCGTGATCGTGACCGGGTGCATGGGCAACGAAGCCGATGCGATCCGCGCGCGCTTCCCCGGCGTGCTGGCGGTGACGGGTGCTGCGCAATACGAAGACGTGGTCGATGCGGTCCATGCCGCCGCCCCCCCGGGGCTCGGGCCTTATCTCGACCTGATCCCGCAAGCCGCGCCCGGCGATGTCAAGCTGACCCCGCGCCACTACAGCTATGTCAAGATTTCGGAAGGCTGCAATCACGCCTGCGCGTTCTGCATCATCCCGCAGTTGCGCGGCGGCCTCGTCAGCCGGCGGATCGATGCGGTGCTGCGCGAGGCGGAGAAACTGGTCGCCGCCGGCACGCGCGAACTGCTGATCATCAGCCAGGATACATCGGCTTATGGCGTCGATGTGCGCCACGAAGAACGCCAGTGGCAGGGCCACATGGTGCGCACGCATATGACCGATCTCGCGCGCGAACTGGGCCACTTGCGCACGCCCGAAGGCGAGGTGCCATGGGTGCGGCTGCACTATGTCTACCCTTATCCGCATGTCGAGGCGGTGATCCCGCTGATGGCCGAAGGGCTGCTGACGCCCTATCTCGACATTCCCTTCCAGCACGCCGCGCCCAACGTCCTGCGCGCGATGAAGCGCCCGGCGAACGAGGCCAAGGTGCTCGAACGCATCAAGGCCTGGCGCGAGATTTGCCC
>CAITOD010000668.1 GCA_903893935.1 uncultured Sphingomonadales bacterium | reverse complement strand
GCCCCCCAAAATCAAGCGCATCAATCACCCCAACGCCATCCTCCCATGCGAAATTAGCATCGGACGCGAATTCCGCAACGATCCCCTTCAGGGGAGGGGTTGGGGTGGGGGCTATCCCCAGTCGCCGAGCAATACGGAGAGCCCCCACCCCCGGCCCCTCCCCTGAAGGGGAGGGGCTTGATAGTAAGGGCGCGCCGTGCTCTGCCACCATACAAATGGGTATGACCACACATCCCCCCCGATCCGCACCGCGCCTGTTCGTGCCCGGCCCGCTGGCACTGGATGCGGTGGTCGCAATCGACGGGGCACAGGCGCATTATCTGCTGCGCGTGATGCGGCTGGCGCCTGGCGACGCCGTGATTCTGTGCGACGATGCCACCGGCGAATGGCGGGCAGAAGCGCAAACCCTGGGCAAGCGCGATCTGGCCTTGCGCTGCGCCGAACTCTTGCGCGCGCGCGAAGAAGTGCCCGATTTCTGGCTTTGCGCCGCGCTGCTCAAGAAAGACCGCTTTGATCTGGTGCTTGAAAAAGCCTGCGAACTGGGGGTTGCGCGTATCCGGCCGATGCTGACGCAGCGCTGCGTGGCCGACCGGCTCAACCCCGCGCGTGCGCGTGCCACGCTGATCGAAGCCGCCGAGCAATGCGCGCGCACCGCGCTGCCGCAATGCGATGCGCCGCTGCCGCTTGCCGCGCTGCTTGCCGATTGGCCTGCGGAGCGCGCCCTGTTTTTTGCCGACGAAACCGGTGGCGCGCCCGCTGCCGCCACGTTCGCCGCGCAGCGCGGGCCGGCGGCACTGCTGGTGGGGCCCGAAGGCGGGTTCGACCACGCCGAACGCGCCGCAATCCGCGCGCATCCGGCGGCGCGCGCAATCACGCTCGGCCCGCGTATCCTGCGCGGCGAAACCGCGGCGATTGCCGGCTGCGCCTTGTGGATGGGCACTGTCGGCGACTGGTAGGCGCGCGCGATTCTTGTAGCGCAACCCGGGTTCGATCAGTATCGGACGCGGCATGAGCACGCGGCAAGACACCGACCGGAACGAACCTGTGATCGAGAGCCGCGAGGCGCTGCTCTTTCCCATGCAAAAGGGCGAAAAACCGTCCGAACGCTGGAGAATCGGCACCGAGCACGAGAAATTCGTCTATCGCGTGGCCGATCATCGCGCGCCTTCGTACGACGAACCCGGCGGCATTCGCGACTTGCTGCTGGGCTTGCGCGAATTCGGCTGGGAACCGGTGATCGAAGGCGACCATGTGATCGCGATGACCGGGGTCGATGGCGCGATCAGCCTTGAACCGGCGGGCCAGCTCGAACTGTCGGGCGCGCCGCTGGAAAACCTGCACCAGACATGCGCCGAAACCGGCCGCCATCTGCAACAGGTCAAGGCGGTGGGCGACAAACTGGGGCTCGGCTATCTCGGGCTCGGCCTGTGGCCCGACAAGCGCCGCGAAGACCTGCCGGTGATGCCCAAAGGTCGCTATGCGATCATGCTGCGCCATATGCCGCGCGTCGGCACGCTGGGGCTCGACATGATGCTGCGCACCTGCACGATCCAGGTCAATCTGGACTATGCCAGCGAAGCCGACATGGTGAAGAAATTCCGCGTCAGCCTGGCGCTGCAGCCGCTGGCAACCGCGCTGTTTGCCAATTCGCCGTTTCTCGAAGGCAAGCCCAACGGGTTCCTGTCGTATCGCAGCCATATCTGGTCGGACACCGATCCGGCGCGCACCGGCATGCTGCCGTTCGTGTTCGAGCCCGGGTTCGGCTACGAGCGCTATGTCGACTACATGCTCGATGTGCCGATGTATTTTGTCTATCGCGACGGCCGCTATATCGATGCGGCGGGCCAGAGCTTCCGCGATTTTCTCGATGGCCGCCTGCCCGCGCTGCCCGGCGAAAAGCCGCGCCTGTCCGACTGGACCGATCACCTCTCGACCGCATTTCCCGAAGTGCGGCTGAAATCGTTCCTCGAAATGCGCGGCGCTGATGGCGGACCGTGGGGGCAGATCTGCGCGCTGCCGGCGTTCTGGGTCGGGCTGCTGTACGATCAGGGCGCGCTCGATGCGGCGTGGGACCTGGTCAAGGACTGGGATATGGCGGGGCGCGAGGCGCTGCGCAGCGCGGTGCCGCGGCTGGGGCTCGATGCGCCGCTGCCGGGCGGCGGCACCTTGCGCGATCTGGCCGCACCGGTGCTGGCAATTTCGCGCGCCGGCCTTGCCGCGCGCGCGCGGCTCAACGCGGCGGGCGACAACGAAACCGGTTATCTGCTCCCGCTCGACGACATCGTCATGCGCGGCAAGACGCAGGCCGAACGGCTGCTCGATCTTTATAACGGCGCGTGGGGCGGCGATCTGAACCCGATCTACGCCGATGCGCGCTTTTGACGGAGAGCTGATCCATGATTCTGGTTGTCGGTACGTTTCGCATGCCGCCCGAAAACATCGCCGCAGCGCTGCCTGCCGCCGAACGCGTGGTGCAGGCCACGCGCGCCGAGGACGGCTGTCATGCCTATAGCTATGCGCAGGACTTGTTCGACCCCGGCCTGATCCACGTAAGCGAAAAATGGCGCGACCGCGAAGCGCTGCAAGCGCATTTCAAATCGGCGCATATGCAGGCCTGGATCGCCGAACGCGCCGATCTGCAACTGTTTGACCGCAACATCCGCGTCTACGAAAGCGACGACGGCCAACCGGTCTGAGCTCCGGTCCAGCCCAATCACAAAACCCCCGTTCGTGCTGAGCCTGTCGAAGCACGCGCGCCTGCTT
>CAITOD010000667.1 GCA_903893935.1 uncultured Sphingomonadales bacterium | reverse complement strand
CCGACAATGTCGTGCCGGTGCGCCGCGCGGGCGATGGCCTGCCCGGCTTTGTCCAGGGCACTGCCAATGGCCGGATCGCGATCCGCCTGCTGACCATGGGCAACAATCCGCTCCATCCCGGCGATGTGTTCGTGACATCGGGCTCGGGCGGGATCTATCCGCCCGGCGTACCGGTCGCGGTCGTCTCGGCCCCGCGCCGCGACGGCGCCGAAGGCCGGCTTGCCGCCGATCCCGCCGCGACCGATTATGTGATTGTGCTGCCGACGTTCAAAGCCGATGCGGTGGCGGCAATGTCGGCGAGCGTCAAGGCGGCCGGTCCGCCGCGACCCGACGACAACTGAAAGAGCCCTGCTGATGATGGCGCAAGCCACCCGCCCCGCCAGCACGCGCCTTACCGGCAGCCGCGATGCCGGCCAGCGTCGCCCGATCAACCGCGCGCCGCTGCCCTGGCTCGCAGCCGGCCTGCCGTGGGTGTCGATCATGGCGATGTCGCTGGTGACCTTTTCGCCGGTGATCGCGTCTGCCCCGGTAATGCCGCCGCTGGCGTTCATGACGCTGCTGGCGTGGCGCATGCTGCGACCGAGTTTTCTTCCTGTCTGGGCGGGGTTCCCGCTCGGTGCGTGGGATGATCTGTTCAGCGGGCAACCGTTCGGATCGGCCATCGTGCTGTGGTCGGCGGCGATGCTGGCGATGGATGTGATCGACGAGCGGTTCCTGTGGCGCGGCTTTCGTCAGGACTGGCTGGCCGCTGCGGTGCTGCTTGGCGCTTATCTGGTGCTCGCCTCGGCGTTCGCCGGGATCGCCGCGCATTATCCGCTGCCGCTCACGATCGGGCCGCAAGCGCTGATCACGCTGGTGCTGTTTCCGGTGGTCAACCGGCTGGTCGCCATGCTCGACCGGGTGCGGCTGCTGCCACTGATGCGGCTGTAGGCACCCATGAAACGCCAGAAATTGCCGATGACCGCGGCGCGGCTGACGCAAACCTTTGAACGCCGCACGTTTCTGCTGGGCGCGATCCAGGGCGGCGTCGGGCTGCTGCTCGCGGGCCGGCTGGGCTATCTGGCGGTGGCGGAAAATGCCAAATACCGCGCCGCGTCCGAAAGCAACCGGGTCAATCTCTCGCTGATCCCGCCGCGCCGCGGCTGGCTGCTCGATCGCAGCGGCCAGGCGATTGCTTCGAACCGTGCCGATTTCCGCGTCGATCTGATCCCCGACCGGCTGGTCGATGCCGATGCGACGCTCGCCACGCTCAAAGGCCTGCTCGATCTGCCCGATGACCACGTGGCCGATATCCGCGACAAGATCGCCAAATCGCGCGGGTTTCAGCCGGTCGAAGTCGCGAGCAAGCTCGATTGGGACAAATTCGCCGCGATCAGCGTGCGCCTGCCCGAATTGCCCGGGGTGATCCCGCAGCGCGGCTTTTCGCGGTTCTATCCGGCAGGCGCCGCGGTCGGGCACCTCGTCGGCTATGTCGGCCCGGCTTCGGCCGACGACTATGTGCGCGAACACAATCCGCTGCTGATCACGCCGGGGTTCAAGATCGGCAAGGACGGGCTCGAAAAAGCCTTCGAAACGACGCTGCGCGGGGTGCCGGGCGCGCGCCGCGTCGAAGCGACCGCGAGCGGGCGCGTGGTGCGCGAACTTGGCACGCGCGAAGATGTGCCCGGACAGCCGGTGCAACTGACGATCCACGCGGGGCTGCAGGAATACGCCGCGCGGCGCATGGGGCTCGAAAGCGGCTCGGTGGTGGTGATGGATTGCCTGACCGGCGACGTGCTCGCGATGGTTTCCATGCCGTGTTACGATCCCAATTCGTTTTCCGACGGGATCGGCCGGATCGAATGGAAAATGCTGTCCGAAGACGATCACGTGCCGCTGCGCAACAAAGTGCTGCGCGGGCTCTATCCGCCCGGATCGACGGTCAAGCCGATGGTCGCGCTGTCGTTTCTCGAAGCCGGGCTCGATCCGCACGCCACGGTCAGCTGTGCCGGCGGCTTGCGCGTGGGCAACCGCGTGTTCCACTGCTGGAACCACCACGGCCACGGCACCACCGACATGATGAAGGGCATCTATCAGTCGTGCGATGTCTATTTCTATCATTTCGCGCAACAGATCGGCATGGACACCATCGCCACGATGATGCGGCGCAT
>CAITOD010000666.1 GCA_903893935.1 uncultured Sphingomonadales bacterium | reverse complement strand
TCGACTTCCCGGCATTGGGCGGACCGGCCAGAACAACGCGAAATCCCTCGCGCAAAGGCTCGGCGCGTGGTCGCGCCAACCATTCACCCAGTTCCACCGCCAGCGCACCGCAGGCACCCGCCAACCCGCTCACCACCCTCGCGTCATCGACGTTATCCTCATCGGCAAAATCGAGCGAGGCTTCCACTTGCGCCGAAAGCCCCAACACCCGCTGACGCCAACCTTCGACCATGCGCGACAGGGCGCCCCCCGCCATCGCCTGCGCACTGCGCCGCTGCAATTCGGTCTCGGCACTCAGCAGATCGGCCAATCCTTCGACTTCGGCGAGGTCAAGCCGCCCATTGGCAAAGGCACGCCGCGTGAATTCGCCCGGCTCGGCCCGCCGCAATCCCGCATCCACCAAAGCGGCTTCGACCGCCACTGCCACCGCCCGCCCGCCGTGCAGATGCAATTCGGCGCAATCCTCGCCGGTGGCGCTTGCCGGACCCGGAAACCACAGCACCAGCGCCCGATCGAGCTCCGCGCCATCGCCAGCCACCAGCCGCCGCACGCTCGCCCGTCGTGGCTCGGGCAGTATCCCCGCCAGTTGCGCCAGTGCCGATCCGGCTGCAGGCCCGCTGATCCGGATCACCCCGAGCGCCGCCGGCAATTGCCCCGACGACAAGGCAAAGATCGTTGAACCTGTCATACGTCCGCTAAAATCATTCTGATCCGGCAGGTTTGCCCACAACGCCAGACTTGAACCCGGCCATCGCCGCACCCGCGCCTTGCTCCATCATTTGCTGGAACATCTTCAGCCCCATTTCACCCATCGGCGCCAGCTGGCGGACATAACCGCTCAACTGGTCGAGCGAATGTTCGCCTTTCATCGCTTTGACCACCGCCTCGATATAGGCGTCGTTGGCTTTGGCCACATCGGGCAGCCCGAGAAACCGGCGCGCTTCTTCGGGCGTGCAATCGACTTCGACGTTGACTTTCATCGCTTGTTCTCCCGGCGTCAATCCGCCGCGCGCAGACTGTCATGCACCCTTGGCAAAGTCCACGCTCAGGGCCAAACTGGATATCGACCGGGCCTCATCCCGGCCCGATCAACGCCTGTTGACAGGAGACTCTGCAATGCAACTCGGTCTGGCCGCCTGGCACCGCTATATGCGCGGCAACGAACCCGACCTTCTTGCCGAACTGATTGCCGAGGACGCGGTGTTCCATTCGCCTGTCGTCCACACCCCGCAAGCGGGCAAAGCCAAAGTGCTCATGTACCTCCACGCCGCTGCAAAAGTGCTTGGCAACGACAGCTTCCATTATGTCCGCGAACTTGTCGACGGTCCCGAAGCGATGCTCGAATTCATGGTCGTGGTCGATGGCGTGACGATCAACGGCATCGACCTGATCCGTTTTGACCTCGAGGGCCGGATTGTCGATTTCAAGGTCATGGTGCGCCCGTTGAAGGCGATCAACAAACTGTGGGAACTGATGGCCGCCCAACTCGAAATACCGAGCACCACTTCCTGACCCCCAATCTCCCACCCCCGTTCGTGCTGAGCTTGTCGAAGCACGCGCGTCAACACAAACCCGAGGTGTTGTTGCGCCAGGACCAGCTGACACGCGCATGCTTCGACAAGCTCAGCACGAACGGAGGTAGAGATAAAATAGCCCTCAACACCAACGAGGATGCCAGGTAATTGTTCCCGATTACTGGTTCATCGTTGCGAAGAAGTCTTCGTTGGTTTTCGAATCCTTCATTTTGTCGAGCAGGAATTCCATCGCATCGACGGTGCCCATCTGCATGAGAATGCGGCGCAGCACCCACATCTTCGAAAGCTGATCGCGCGGCACCAGCAGCTCTTCCTTGCGCGTGCCGCTTTTGCCCACATCGAGCGCGGGGAAAATGCGCTTGTCGGCGACTTTGCGGTCGAGCACGATTTCCGAATTGCCCGTGCCTTTGAATTCTTCGAAAATCACTTCGTCCATGCGGCTGCCGGTATCGATCAGCGCGGTC
>CAITOD010000665.1 GCA_903893935.1 uncultured Sphingomonadales bacterium | reverse complement strand
CGCCAGCAGTCGCGCGCGAGCGGCCATCGCGCGCGGAGCAGTGACGGAACCCTTTACACCCACCACCAGGCCGCTTTCTTCGAGCGTTTCGCGCACCGCCGCGACGCGCGCGGCGGCATCATCGGGATCGAGCGCATCGGCGCCCGGCAGCATTGCCGCCAGCACGCGGTCGCCGGCATCGACCGCGCCGCCGGGAAACACCGTGGCACCGCCCGCAAAGGCCATTGTTCGCGACCGTTCGAGCAGGAGAATTTCCGCCGCCCCGCCGCGCGCGTTGCGCCGGAACACCACCACGGTTGCTGCCGGGCGGGCCGGCAGGGTTTGCCTATCGCTGTCCATCGCGCCATCCCCGATCATCTTTGCGCGGCGACGATGGTGCAGCCAGCCCCGCTTGCCAAGTGCCCTTCACGGTCAATCCGGGGCAAATCGGCGAGCTGTCGAAACTTTTTACAAATGCGCCGCGCGTTACCCAGCCTGCCTGCACATTTTTTCCGGATTTCAGCCATTTTGTTGATTTGGCACGGACCATGCATGGTATCGAATGTCCCTAAATGCCGCAGCGTGACGCGGCGGAGCCGCTACCAGGTCCCCAGGCTCCGCCCACCCGCTGGCCCAGTTTTCTGCCGGTGTCCCCCCGGCTTCTTCATGGCCCCGAACGAAAAGCGCGGCCCCTGCACCAGCAGGGGCCGCGTCTTTCGTATCATCGCAGACACGGGCGCCGGCAGCGACTTGCCGGCGCGCGGCAAACCGCCTCAGGCGCGCGCCACGCCGGCGTCGTGCATCAGCGTTTCGAGTTCGCCCGCCTGGTACATTTCCATCATGATGTCCGAACCGCCGACAAATTCGCCTTTGACGTAAAGCTGCGGGATCGTCGGCCAGTCGGAAAAAGCCTTGATGCCCTGACGGATTTCCATGTCCTGCAGCACATCGACGCTGGCATATTCGACACCCAGCCGTTCGAGAATGGCCACCGCCTTGCTGGAAAACCCGCATTGCGGAAACAGCGGCGTGCCTTTCATGAACAGCACGACATCATTGCCCTGAACGATTTCGGTCAGGCGCGCATGGGTGGTCAGGGTGTCGGTCATAATCGGAAGCCTCCGGGATCGGGCAATGGGGATCAGTCGAGGGAAGTGGGCACTGCCGTGGTCAATTGCAAGGCGTGGAGCGCGCCACCCATGCGTCCGCCAAGTGCTGCATAGACCGCCTTGTGCTGCGCCACGCGGCCAAGCCCGCGAAACGCCGCCGACACCACATGCGCGGCATAGTGATCGCCGTCGCCCGCCAGATCGGTGATCGTGACTTCCGCATCCGGCAGCCCCGCGCGGATCAGGGCGGCGATCTCGTCGGCGTCCATCGCCATCAGAAATCGCCCAGCAGTTGCCGTCGCGCTTCGACCGCCTTGGCTTCGAGCACTTTGCGCACATCGGCATCGCTCACATCGAGCCCGGCGAGCAGCAGATCGCCCAGCACTTTGCGGATCACATCCTCGTCGCCGGCTTCCTCGAATTCGGCCTGCACCACCGAACGCGCATACGATTCGGTTTCGGCCGGATCGAGCTTCATCTGCTCGGCCGCCCACTGGCCGAGCAGCTTGTTGCGGCGCGCCTGGACCCGGAACAGGTTTTCGGCGTCATGGGCGAACTTGGCCTCTTCGGCGTGTTCACGATCTTCGAACGTGGTCATCGCAGCAATCCCTCGCAAAGCGTGAAAGTCTGTTTCGAAGTGCCACCCACCGCCCCGCACCCCCGGCCCAACCGCCCACAGGGTACACTAAATG
>CAITOD010000664.1 GCA_903893935.1 uncultured Sphingomonadales bacterium | reverse complement strand
GGGAAGCCGTATCCGGCTCAGCCGCAGCCGCCGGTGCCGGAGCTTCGGCAATCTGGTCCAGCGTGTTGGCAATGGCCGTGTCGTACGCCGCGGTCAGCCCAAAGGCCTTCTTCGCCAGCTTCCAGCGCGTCTCCCGGCTCAGCGCGCCGTGCGTGGTTCTCAACTCTTCGATCAGCGTGGGGTAATCGTCCACGCGGGTCACAATCGCCACGTCTTCAAAGTTCTTGGCCGCCGAACGCACCATCGACGGGCCGCCGAGGTCGATGTTTTCGATAATATCGTCGCGCGCGGCACCGCGTGCCACGGTCGCCTCGAACGGATAGAGATTGACCACCACCAGATCGATCGCGCCGATCGCATGCTCGGCCATGGCGGCGGCATGTTCGGGATTGTCGCGCACCGCCAGCAGCCCGCCGTGGACTTTGGGATGCAGCGTCTTGACCCGGCCATCCATCATTTCGGGAAACCCGGTCAGATCGGCAATGTCGCGCACCGCGAGCCCCGCCTCGCGCAGCGCTTTGGCGGTCCCGCCGGTCGACACCAGTTCCACCCCGCGCGCGGCCAGCGCCTGACCCAGCTCGACCAATCCCTGTTTGTCGGACACTGACAGCAGTGCCCGTCCGATCGTAACCTCGCTCACCGTAAAAAACCTTTGTTTTAACGCATTTTCTTGAGCAGCCAGGAAAACGCTTCCCCGCTGCGCGGCACTTTGGCGGTAATCACCAGCTGGCGCGTCGCCATCGGGCGGCCTTGTGCGTCGGCCCACAGGCTTTCCTCGATCGCCACCGGGTCGCGCCCCGACCGGAACTGCCACAGGCTGCCATCGGGCAGCGCCAGCGTCACGCCCAGACCGTCGCGACCCGGTGCCAGCTCGATGTGCGGGCCGAGGTGGAAGCGCAAAGTAACGCCGATCGTGCCGCGCTTGCCTTTGCGCCCGTTGGGCACCAGGCAATCTTCGCCGCGCACTTCGCAACCATCGTCGCGCACGATCAGAATGCGTCGATGCGTCAGTCCATAGCGCGCGACATAACCGTTGTGGCTCGCTTCGAGCCGGGTCGCTCCGGCGCCGGGGCCTTCGCCGGCCAGCATGCGCCGGTCGATATCGACTTCGGACACGCCCGGCCCCAGCTTGCCGTTGATCAGCACTGCGGTCGAATTGAAATCGTCGATCGTCAGTGTCGAATGCGCGGCCGTCGCACGCAGCCCTTGCGCCAGACGGAACGGAATCAGCCCGCCCGCGCAGGCGCCGCCGCCGCAATTGACCACGATCCGTTCGCCCGCATGGCTGAATTCAAAGGCCAGGGTCGATGCGCAACCGTCGCGCGCATGGCGCGATACCGGGGGTGGTGCGGAATCAAACAGCAGCACCGACCGGCGCGCAGCAACGCGCTGATAGCCCCACTGCCGCGCGTCGCGCAAAGGCCGGGTGCGCACGCCGGTGGCAAGGATCAGCGTTTCGATGCGCGCGGCCGGCATCGCATGCGCGCCCTGCCACGCGGCGAGGCCACCATCGGTGTGCAGCACGGCAAGCAGCGGCGGCACCAGCAGCGCGAGGATCGTGTCGATCTGCGCCGGCGGCTCGACTCGCACCGCAGCGTAGCACGCGCGCAGCCGCACCAGCAGTTCGATCGCCTCGATCTGGCACAGCGGGCTGCGCGACAGCACGCCGCCATCATCGCCGACCAGATCGCCGAGCGCATGGATCAGCCCGGCTTCGCCATAGAGCCGTCGCGCACGGCCTTCGGCCAGCAGCAGCCCGGCCGCGGTGATCGCGGTCCAGCCGGCAACTTCTGCCAGCTTGTCTTCGGCGCGGTTGATATTGCGGTCGAGCCAGCCGGCGGTGGTTTCGAACGCGTTGAGCGCGCGGTTGCGGAAAGTGCGGTCATCGCCCGACAGGATCAAGGGGGCGTGGATCAGCCAGTTGAGCACGCGATGCCCGACATTGCCGACATCCCACGCCGGGGTTGCATCGGGGCGCGGATTGGCGGTCAGCCAGCGGCCGAGAATGCGTTCGGCCACCGCGACGCATTGCGGGCGCGCGGCGCAGGCCTCGAGATCGGCGAGCCAGCCGAACCCGTGCACCAGCCGTTCGAGCGGCGGGACCAGCCGCGGGCCGGAAAATTCGGTATCGGCGATCGGCGCTTTCAGCCCGTGGAGCAGAAAATGCCCCGCGCGCAACGCGGTTCCCGCCGCCGGTTCGCCGGGCAGCGGGTTGGCCACGGTGGCGGTCAGCCGGGTCGCTGGCCGCTTGGCAAAGGGGTTGAGCGTGCGCGGCCCCATGCCGAAGCGATAGGCCAGCCGGATCAGGCGTTCGCCCGCGCTGACATGCGGGGGCGAAAAATCGGCCAGCGCCAGCGCGCGCGCCGGTTCGATCACGCCAGCTCCCGCCGGATCGTGCGGCGGGGCGTCGGTATCAAGGGGGTCGGCCGCGAAAGTCAATTCGCTCTGGCGCCCCGGTGCCGCGCGCAGCGGGATCGCCATGCGGGCGCCGGCGTCGATATCAGCGTCGTCTGCAGCGGGGTCGAAACCGGGCGGCGCGCGATTGACGATGGTCAGACCAGGGCGGCTCATGCGGTGCTCTGGGCTCCCTTCAGCGCGGCGATATTGGCGGCATAGTGCGCCGGGCCGCCGCGGAATGTGGCCGTTCCCGCCACCAGCACATCGGCACCGGCGTTGATGCAGGCCGCCGCGGTGGTCTGATCGACCCCGCCATCGACTTCGAGATGGATCGGCCGGCCCGCTTTGTCGATCATCTTGCGGATTGCTTCGATCTTGCGCAATTGGCTGGAAATGAAGCTCTGGCCGCCGAACCCGGGGTTGACGCTCATCACCAGCACGAGGTCGACGTCATCGAGCAGATAATCGAGCATCTTGGCCGGCGTGCCCGGGTTGAGCGAGACCCCGGCCTGCTTGCCGAGCGCCTTGATCGCCTGCACCGTGCGATGGACATGCGGGCCCGCTTCGGGATGGACGGTGATCACATCGGCGCCGGCCTGAGCAAAGGCTTCGAGCATTGCATCGACCGGCGAAATCATCAGATGCACGTCGAACGGCTTGGCGGTGTGCGGGCGCAGCGCCTTGATCACCCCCGGGCCGATCGTGATATTGGGCACGAAATGGCCGTCCATCACATCGACATGGATCCAGTCGGCGCCGGCCGCATCGATCGCGCGGATTTCGTCACCCAGGCGGGCGAAATCGGCGGAAAGAATCGATGGGGAAATCAGCGGGACGGTCATCGCGGCAAACTGGTCCATTCGATACAGGCTGCGCCCGGCGCAGATCATGTCTGATGATCCGGGCGAGCATAAACGAGCGTGGTCCCGGAATGACGCTTCGGCGATAGCCATGCGATCTTGCGGTCACAAGCAGTGTTCCACCGGTTTTCCACACGCTGTCGTCAGATTGCCTTATTTCTGCCGGCCAGCTTGCAACACCGCATGATCGCATGGCATTGCCGGAACAACGCTCCACCGCCGATATCAGGCGCGAGCCCCCGGGGGTAACTTTGGCCAATCCAGCTTTGCCCCCGGTCCTGGTCGCAGCTCCTTTGCCGCCGTTCACGATGGCAGCGCTCGACGCGGTCGCCACTGTTCACCGTCTGTGGGAAGGGGTGGATCAGGACACGATGGCCGGGATCCGCGGCATGGCCGCCAGCACTTTGGCGGGGCCGGTGGGCGAAGTGCTGTTTGCCCGGATGCCCGCGCTTGAAATCGTTGCCAATTTCGGGGTGGGCTACGACAACATCGATATCGCGGCCGCGGTCGCGCGCGGGCTGGTAGTGACCAACACCGCAGGCGTGCTCGACGAGGAAGTCGCCGATCTGACGATCGCGCTGCTGCTGGCAACGATCCGGCGGCTACCGGCGGCCGAGCGCCATGTGCGCGAAGGGCATTGGCTGGAGCAGGCCTTTCCGCTCTCCCCGTCGCTGCGCGGGCGGCGGGTCGGGATCGTCGGGCTTGGCGGCATCGGCAAGGCGATCGCGCGCCGGCTGACCGGTTTCGCGGTCGATCTGGCGTGGCATGGCCGCAGCGAACAACCTGGTGCGCCGTGGCCACGCTACCCTTCGGTCGAGGCGCTGGCGGCCGCATGCGATGTGCTGATCGTGATCGTGCCCGGCGGCCTGGCGACGCGCCACCTGATCGATGCCCGCGTGCTGGCCGCGCTCGGTGCCGATGGCGTGCTGATCAATGTGTCGCGCGGCAGCGTGGTGGACGAAGCTGCGCTGATCGAAGCCTTGCAGCAGGGCACGATCCTTGCCGCCGGGCTCGATGTGTTCGAACACGAACCGCGCGTGCCCGAGGCGCTGCTCGCGCTCGGGAATGTGGTGGTTCTGCCGCATATCGGCTCGGCCTCGCTGGTCACGCGGCGCGCGATGGGGCAAATGATGGTCGATAATCTGGCCGCGTGGTTTGCCACCGGTCAGGCGCTGACCCCGGTGCCCGAAACCCGCGGCTGATTTTGCGCGGCGCTGCGATCGCGCGCGAACAGGATCAGCACGCCAAGCACCAGCGCTTCGATCAGCACCCACACCATCCAGTGCGAATGGTTGTAAAGCGACACGCCGATCGCGGGCGAGACGATATAGGCCGATCCGTTGACCGCCGCGACAATCCCGGCGGCCTGGCCTTGCTCGCCCATGCTTACGGCAAGGCTCGTGCCCGAGGTGAAGCCCGGGCGAAACAATCCGAACCCGACCGAACAGATCGCGAAACCGGTCGCAATCGCGTGCAAGTCGCGCCCAAGTGCCACCGGCAGGGTGCCCACTGCGACAAGCCCCAGGCCCAGCAATGTCGCCTTGCGCGGGTCGAGCGAAAGCATCGGGATCAACCCCCACTGCGCCAGCAGCATGGCAATCGCGCCCACCATCAGCACCAGCCCGATCGGCCCCGCTGCGGCGTCGGGCTGGTGCCGCAGACCCAGCCGGTCGAGCAGCAGAAATCCGATCACCCCGAGCATGATCGACTGCGCCTGCCCGCCCAGCGTCCCGGCCAGCAGCCACGGGCGGATGCGCGGATCGCCCCAGCGCAGCCGGTCTGCCGCGCCGGCGTCGTCGTGTTCGGGCTGGCCCGCCGGCTCATGCCAGCTTTCGGCCCAGCTGTCGGCGTGTTCGCCCACCGTGCAGGCGCGGCCCTGGCGCGAGCTTGCGCTGTCTGCGGCGGATAACGGTTGCGGCGCATGCGCGTCGAGTTCGCCGGCTTCGGGCGTGTCGTCGGGCAGGCGCAGTTGCAGGATTGCCATGACCGCCAGCGCACCCAGCGTGAACACGATGAAGGGGCCGATCAGCCCGATCCCGGGCACGATCAGCAATGGCGCCAGCGCCGGGCCCAGCGCGGTGCCGAGGCCGAAGCTCGATGCGATGACCGACAGCGCCTTGGTGCGTTCGGCGCGGCCGGTGCGGCTGGCGACATAGGCCTGCACCGCCGGCGGTGCGGCCGATCCGAATGTGCCGTAGAGCGATCGCGCCGCGGCAAACAGCACGATCGCGGTCATCCCGCCGACGAGGCCTTTCAGCCCGGCGAGCAAGGCGGTGCCGCACAGCCCGAACGACAGCGCAAATGCGCCCAGCCCGAGCGACATCATCGCCTTGCGGCCCAGCCGGTCGGACCGTCGCGCCCAGAATGGCGCCATCACCATCCACAACAGCGCCGACCACGAATAGGCGAGACTGACCCAGACATCGGCGATGCCCAGATGCGCACCGATCGACGGCATGACCGATTGCATCGCGGTGTTGCCCGCCGCCGTGGTCAGCATGACGGCAAACAGCAAAGCCATGCGCCCCGGTGGCAGGCCCGGCGCCTGATCTTCGGCCCGGTCTTCGGCCTGATCGACGGCGATCGGCTCGGCGCGTGTCCTGCCCGGGGCGCCGTGGGGCGCGTTCATCTGGGGGCGGGGGGGCTGACGGCTTCGTCTGCCCCGTTGATCGGGCCAAGCTGGTCATAAGTCGAAGCTGTCATGGCGGCATAATACGTATAGCCCACCGCGAGCAGCACCGCGCCCGCCGCTTCGCTGATCAGCCGCTGCACTTCGGCTTGCGCCAGATTGAACACGGCCAGGCTGACCACGATCATCACCACGCCATAGACCACCAGAAACAGCGTCATGGCCGGCCCGAAAAACAGCAGCATGCCAAGCGTATGGCCCCGCGTGCGGGCCAACCCGCCGATAATCGCGCGGATCGGATTGCGCAGTCGCTGCGCGATCATTTCGGGCCCGACCAGCAGCACGCGCACCAGCGGATAGATCATCGCCACCAGCGAAAGCAGCGCCGCAGCGACTTGCGGCATGGCCAGCGAAAGCACGCTGAGCGCGGTCGCCCACAGCACCGAAAGCCCCAGCGAGATGAGCAGCTGTGCGGCGAGATAGCTCGGCAACAGGCGGATGCCGGTCATGATTGCGGTGGCAACCGTCGGCCGGTCGCGGTCGAGCAGCATCGCCAGCAGGGTGAGGTAGCCAACCAGCATTGGCAGCGTGAGCGCGACCAGCACCGGGCCGGCGTGAACGTAGAACTGCAACACGGCATCAGCGAGGGCCTGCTGGTCCATCTTGCCGTTGACATCGGGCGTGGGCAGCACCACCGCGCCGATCAGGCCCGGCAGCAGGAAAAACACGCCGGCGATGGCCACGAGCACGTCGCGATTGGCCGCGACCATGCGTCTCGCGCTTTGCCATGCGCTGCTGCTGTCCAGGGTAATCACGTGCAACACCTCGCTATCCCGATCAGTCTCTAGTGCATTGCGAACCCAAGTGGGAACCGGTTTTCGCACTGTCGTGCTTGCGCGCGGCCCCGGGCGGCGTCAAAAGCCGCCGGATGGACGCTGCGGCCTCAGACCGGACACTCGAGATTCGGATCGAAACCGAACGCGTGCCTTATCGCACGGCGCTCGCCACGATGACCGATCGCAACGGGGCGATTGCCGAACAGCGCGCGCGCGAGCTGGTGTGGCTGCTCGAACACCCGCCCGTCTATACCGCCGGAACCAGCGCCGCGCGCGCCGAATTGCTCGATCCGCGGTTTGATGTGGTCGAAGCGGGGCGCGGCGGGCGGTATACCTATCATGGTCCAGGGCAGCGGATCGGCTATCTGCTGCTCGATTTGCGCAGCCGCGCGCGCGATGTGCGCGGCTTTGTCCATGCGGTCGAAGGCTGGGTGATCGCTACACTGGGCGATTTTGGCGTCGAGGCGTGGCGCGCGCCGGGCCGGATCGGCATCTGGACCCGCGGCCGCGATGGACAGGAGGCCAAGATCGGCGCAATCGGCATCCGCATCCGCCGCTGGGTGACAATGCACGGGTTTGCCGTCAATCTGGCGCCCGATCTGGCGCATTTCGGCGGGATTGTGCCATGCGGGATCGCCGATTACGGCGTCACCAGCCTTGCCGATCTGGGGCTGGAGGTCACGCCGGAGATGTGGGACAAGGCGCTGCTGGCGCGTCTCGATGCGTTTCTTGCGCAACTCGCCGATCCCGATCATGAGTGAACCTGCAATGCTGATGCGTTCTGCCTGTCTGTTGGGCGCCATGACTTTGGCGCTCGGGGCCTGCACCAAAGCCGCCAATCAACCGGCGGACAAGGCGGCGGGTGCGCAAGTGCTGCCCGGGTCGATCAGCGACAGCATGCTCGATCTCGACCGGTCACGCGCGCAGCCGTTGCTGCAGCCGCCTCCGCGCGCCGACAAGGCAGTTGCCGCCAGCGCCAGCGACCAGGCCAGCGATGCCGCGCCCGATCAGCCGGCCAGGCCCGAACCGGCCGCTACTGCCACCTGATCAAGCGCGAGCAGCGCGCGCGCGGCGCGCAAATGCGGCTGGTCGATCATCTTGCCGTCGATCTGCAAAGCGCCAACCCCGGGATTGGCGGCAAACGCGGCGACGATCGCGCGCGCTTCGGCAAGTGCTGCTTCGTCGGGGGCAAAGGCGCGGTTGATCACCGGCACCTGGCCCGGATGGATCGCGAGCATGCCGGCAAACCCGTCGGCCGCAGCATGTGACGCCACCAGCGCGAGCCCTGCGTCGTCGCGAAAATCGGCGTGCAGCGTGTCGATCGCCCAGACCCCGAGGGCGTGCGCCACCAGCAGCGTCTGTGCGCGTACCAGCCGGAAAGCATCGGTCCAGCGGCCATGGTCGTCGCGCTTGCGCGTCACGCCTATCGCCGCGCCGAGGTCTTCGGCACCCCAGGTCAGCCCGGCGAGCCGGGGTAGTCTGGCCGAAACATAGGCGGGAATGGTCACCGCCGCGCGCGCGGTCTCGCTCACCAGCGGCAGAATGCGGGTCTGCCCCGGGGGCAGCCCGTGCACGCGTTCGAGCGTGTCGAGGTGCTCGCCGATCGCGGCGATCTGATCGGGCCCTTCGGCTTTGGGCACCATGATCCCGTGCGGCGCGCCCGCCATGATCGCGGCCAGATCATCGCGCCACAGCCCGGTTTCCACCGCGTTGATCCGCACCCAGACGGGTTGGTCGATTTCGGGCGCACTTGCTTCGCGCAACCACGCACCGGTCAAATCGCGGCCCGCCTGCTTGCGCTCGGCCGTCACCGCGTCTTCGAGGTCGATGATCAGCGCATGCGCGCCGGTTGCGCGCGCTTTGGCCAGTTTGCGCTCGCTGTCGCCGGGGATGAACAGCCAGGAACGCGGGGGTGTGGTCATGCAAGCCTTCCCGGAATAACGGCGGCGCTACCATAGGGTAGCACCGCCGCTTGGCTTAGGCTTCGGCGGTCGCTTCGGCCAGCGTCGGGTAGTCGATATAGCCCGCATCGCCGGGGAAATACCACGATTGCGGCACGTTGACGTTGGGCGCAAACGCGGCGCCCAGGCGGATGCGTTCGACCAGATCGGGGTTGGAAATGAACGGCCGGCCAAAACTGATCGCATCGGCGCGGCCCGAGGCCACATCGGTGGCGGCGCTTTGAACGGTGTAATCGCTGTTGAGCACCAGCGGGCCTTTGAAAATCGAGCGGATCAGCGCATCCTGCTGCGGCACATCGGTGCTGCCGAAAGTGCCGTCGGGGCCGGGCTGGCGCAGTTCGAGGAAGCCGATACCCAGCGCCTGCAGCACGCGTGCGGCTTCGCCGAAGATCGCTGCCGGATCGCTGTCGTCGGTCCCTTGCGAATCGCCATTGGGCGACAGGCGCACCGAAACGCGGCCCGCGCCCCAGATCGCAACCAGCCGTTCGGTCACTTCGCGCAACAGCCGCGCGCGGTTTTCGACCGACCCGCCGTAATCGTCGTCGCGCAGATTGGTGCCGTTGCGCAGGAACTGGTCGATCAGATAGCCATTGGCGCCGTGCAGCTGCACGCCGTCGAACCCGGCCTTCTTCGCATTTTCCGCAGCAAGGCCATAATCGTCGATCAGACGCGGCATTTCATCGAGCCGCAGCGGCCGCGCGGTTACATAATCCTTGCGCCCGTCGGGGGTATGCGCCTGGCCCGGCGCGCGCGTGGCCGAAGCCGAAACCGGCAGTGCGCCATCGAGGAAATAGGGATGCACGATCCGGCCCATATGCCACAATTGCGCAACGATCCGCCCGCCCGCCGCGTGCACCGCTTCGGTTACCGGTTTCCAGCCTTCGGTCTGCGCATCGGTCCACAGGCCCGGTGCACTGGGCCAGCCGGCGCCTTCGCGGCTGATGCCGGTTGCTTCGCTGATAATCAGCCCGGCGCCGGCGCGCTGGCGGTAGTACGTAACCATCGAGGCAGTGGGCACCGCACCGGGGCCGGCGCGGCCGCGCGTGAGCGGCGCCATCAGGATACGGTTGGGGGCCTCGATTGCACCAAGCTGGATCGGCTTGAAAAGTGATTCGACCATGGACAAGCCAATCCCAGAATTTAATACCAGCAGCTACACCAATAATAAAACCAACTAAAGCGCCTACGAAAAACATATGATAAACCTTTGTAAGTATAAGAGAAATGCGGTTTCAGAGGATTACCGCAAACCTTTTTACTATTTACTTGCTGGCGGGAGTTGCAGTCTCTTCCTTGGCAGGAAGATCGGCAACACGAGCCGTGCCACCAGTCGGACCCTGAGTCGAGACATAAACTCCAGCCTTAGTCTCAACCTTAAGGACTTCGATAATCCGCTTCATCAGCGGAGTCACGAGCTTGGGATCCTTAAGGTCAGGATTCATCTCACCAAGAATCGAGCGCGTCAAGGTAGCAATGGCCTGCTGATTAAGGCGGGCACCACGATGCTCGTCAAAGAGCTTGGTAAGAGCGAGCTTGATGCTCTCATCATTGCCACTCTGC
>CAITOD010000663.1 GCA_903893935.1 uncultured Sphingomonadales bacterium | reverse complement strand
CCAAATCGCTCGCGGGCGGCTTTCCGCTGTCGGGGTTGATCGGCCGCGCGCAATTGATGGATGCGCTCGATCCGGGCGGCCTCGGCGGGACCTATGGCGGCTCGCCGATCGGCTGCGCCGCAGCGCTCGCGGTGATCGACGTGATCGAAGAGGAAGGCCTGCTCGATCGCGCCACCGCGCTTGGCGAACGGCTGCGCGCGCGGATCAACGGCTTTGCCGTCAAAGGCCTGCCGGTTGCCAATTTGCGCGGGCTGGGTGCGATGATCGGCTTCGACGTCACCAATGCGGCGGGCGAAACGTGCGGCGTGACGGCCAAAGCGGTGACCGCGGCCGCGCTCGAAGCCGGGCTGATCCTGCTGTCGTGTGGCACCAAAGGCGAAACCATCCGCATTCTCGTGCCGCTGACCGCGTCGGACGCGCTGGTCGATGAAGGTCTCGATGTGATCGAAGCCGTGCTCGCCAAAGTGGCGGGAAAAGTCGACGCATGAATGCGCCCATACTGGTGAGCGGCGCGCGGCCCGACCTCGCGCGCGACGATCTGTGGCGCGAAGCCGCGTTCATCGGCGGCGCGTGGCGCACATGCGACCGCACGATCGCGGTCGATAACCCCGCAACGGGCGCGGTGATCGGCCATGTGCCCGATTTCGGCGCGGACGAAGCGGCCGAAGCGGTCACCGCTGCCAAAGCGGCCTTTGCCGGTTGGCGCGCACAGACCGGCAAGCAGCGCGGCCAGGTGCTGCGCCGCTGGGCCGAGCTTATGCTGGCGCATGCCGATGACCTGGCGCTGATCATGACCGCCGAACAGGGCAAGCCGCTCGCCGAAGCCAAAGGCGAAGTGGCTTATGCCGCCTCGTTCCTCGAATGGTTTGCCGAAGAGGCGCGGCGCGTGCGCGGCGAAGTGCTCACCCCGCATATGGCCGACCGGCGGCTGGTGGTCACCCGCCAGCCGGTGGGCGTGGTGGGCGCGATCACGCCGTGGAATTTCCCGCTGGCGATGATCACGCGCAAGGCGGGGCCGGCGCTCGCGGTCGGCTGCACGTTTGTGGTCAAGCCGTCCGAACTCACGCCGTTTTCGGCGCTCGCGCTGGCCGTGCTGGCGGAACAGGCCGGGGTTCCGGCGGGGGTGTTTTCGGTCGTGACCGGCGAGGCCAAAGCGATCGGCAGCGTGCTGACCGGCGATCCGCGCGTCGCCAAGTTCACGTTCACCGGCTCGACCGCGGTCGGAAAGCTGCTCGCCGCGCAATGCGCCGGCACGGTCAAGCGCGTCAGCCTTGAACTCGGCGGCAATGCGCCGTTCATCGTGTTCGACGATGCCGACGTGGATGCTGCGGTCGAAGGCGCGCTGGTGTCGAAGTTCCGCAACACCGGGCAGACCTGCGTCTGCGCCAACCGCATCTTTGTGCACGATGCGGTCTACGACCAATTTGCCGGGCGGCTGGCGGCGCGCGTGGCAAGCTATCGCGTCGGCCCCGGGCTCGACGGCCCGACCGACCAGGGCCCGCTGATCGACCGGCGCGCGATCGCCAAAGTGGCCGCGCACGTCGCCGACGCGCTCGCGCACGGCGCGCGCGCGCTGACCGGCGGCGCGCCGCACGCGGCGGGCGACCGCTTCTATCAGCCGACCGTGCTGGTCGATGTGCAGCCCGATGCGCTGCTCGCGCGCGAGGAAACCTTCGGGCCGCTCGCCGGGCTGATCCGGTTTGCCGACGAAGCGCACGTGGTCGCCATGGCCAACGATACGCGCGCGGGCCTTGCCGCCTATGTCTATACCGCCAGCGCCGCGCGCCAGTGGCGGCTGATGGATGCGCTCGAATACGGCATGATCGGGTTCAACACCGGGCTGATTTCGACCGAAGTGGCGCCGTTCGGCGGTGTCAAGGAATCGGGTCTGGGCCGCGAAGGCTCGCACCTGGGTGTGGACGACTATCTCGATACCAAGCTGGCCTGCCTCGCGGTCTGAGCCCCACGGGCAGCCGGCTTGTCCTTGCCCCGGGGCCGCATGGCGGCCTCGGGGTTTTCTTTGCGTTCAGCCGGCCCTGCCGATCAGGTCCTGCAGCACCGGCAGCAGATCGCTTTCGAACCAGCGATTGCGTGCCATCCAGCCCGTGCTGCGCCACGAGGGGTGGGGCAGGGGCAGAAAGCTGGGCAGATAGGCGCGGAAATCGGCGACGCGTTGCGTGATTGACTGGCGCCGGGTCTGCGGCAGATAGCGCGCCTGGGCATAGCTGCCCACCAGCAGCGTCAGCCGTGCGGGCGGCAGCAGCGCCATGACCCGGTCGTGCCACAGCGGCGCGCATTCGGGGCGCGGGGGCAAGTCGCCGCTGGGCCCGGTGCCGGGGTAACAGAACCCCATCGGCACCAATGCCACTTGCGCAGGGTCATAGAATCGCGCCGGCGCAAGCCCGGTCCATTGGCGCAGGCGTTCGCCGCTCGCATCGTCCCACGGCACGCCGCTTTCGTGCACGCGCGTGCCCGGTGCCTGTCCCACGATTACGATCGGTGCCGTTGCGCTCAACTGGACGATCGGGCGCGGTCCGGCTGACAAGTGCGCAGCGCAGACCGTGCAGGCGCGGATTTCGGCGAGCAGCGCTGCCGCCGCTGCATCGCTCACTGCGCCTGACCATCCGCCTGGATGCGCGCCAGCCATGATTGTGCCTGCTTCGGTTCGCCCACCGCCTGCGCGCTGACGGGCCCGCGCGCCGCCATAAACTCGTGATGCAGCGCAAACGGTTCCATGAACAGCGTCGCGCGCGCTGCGTCGATCGTTTCGGCGAGGTCGGCCAGATGTTCGATCACCGGCGCGGCCGCAGCGCGCGCCACGCGATCGGCCTTGTGATCAAACAGGCCCCATTTGCCCGCCGCCGTCACTTTCAACGCCTCGATCAAGGCTTCGCGATAGTCCGCTTCGAGATCGATGCGGCGCGCATCAAGGCGTTCGAGACGATCTGCTTTGGCCATGCGCCCAGTGCTAGGCGGGTTGCAGTCAGTCGGCAATGCTTGCCGAGTCGCGCTCCGGGCGGCCGAACCCGGCGATCAATCGCCGGGCACTTTCCACAGTTAGCGGCAGCGAGGACAAGACAACCGAGGTCTCGACTTGCCGGTCGGGTACACTCCAATACGTCTTGAGCAGCGGAGCGATCGCATCGCGCGGCACCAGCTCGAAATCGTGGCGCTGATAGAACCGGATCGCCCAGTCGGCTGCCCGCCATGTGCCGATCAGTGTGGGCCGGGAGCCATCGGCGCACAAGTGCTGCAGCAGACGCGACCCGATCCCGTGCCCCTGCCACTGCGGCAGGACATAGGCATGGCGGATCAAGCGGACATTGCCGACAGGCTGCAGGCCCATCACGCCGACCAGCGCGCCATCTGTGCGATAGCCGGTGAACGACACGCCAGCCGCAATCTCCGCCTCGAGTGCCGTGCGCGCCATATAGGGCTCGTGCCAGCAATCGGCAGGAATGACCCCGCGATAGGCTTCGGCGGCCTGATTGATGATCGTGTCGATCGTCGGCAAGTCGGCCGCGTCGCAAGCGCGGATGGCATCGGTCGGTGCGAGGTCCTGGGACTGGTCCATCAATTGCGTACTCCCGGTCGGTCTGGTCAGTTGGTTCGATCACTTGGCAACCAGCAGGGTAATGCCCAGTTCGCGTTCGACCCCCGCGATGACCATACCGCGCAGGATCGCCTGGCTGCGGTCGCCGGGTAGATCGATCACCGCCTGGATACTCAAGCCGTCGATCAGGGCAAGCACGCGAGTCGCCGCTGCAGCAGGATCGGCGGAGGTGAAAGCGCGTTCGGCCGCGCCTTGGGCGATCAGGGCGGACAGACGGTCTTGCCACAAGTCCATCGCCGCGATGACCGCTGCGCGCAACTGGCAGCGATTGCGGCTCGCCTGCCACGCGTCGAGCCACAGCAGGCTGGTGCCGCGCCTGTCGGGT
>CAITOD010000662.1 GCA_903893935.1 uncultured Sphingomonadales bacterium | reverse complement strand
GGCGCCACCCGGCGCCAACTGGGTTACCGCAAAATCGACCGCGGTTTCGACAAGGCCCATCGTGCGCAAATGGTCGGTCTGCTTGTGCCCGACGGTGTTGGCGGCCATGTCCGACAGCACCAGGTCGGGCGCGCCATCGAGCGCGCCGGTCAGCGCGCCGGGTGCGGCATCGTCCATGAAATCCATCTGGAAAATCGTCACGCCTTCGATCGGGTCGGTCGGCAACAAATCGATCCCGACCACTTTGGCCATGGGCATCTTCTGGCGCACCACCTGGCTCCAGCCGCCGGGCGCGATGCCCAGATCGACCACGCGCCGCGCGCCTTTCAGCAGCGCGAATTTCTCGTCGAGTTCGATCAGCTTGTACGCCGCGCGGCTGCGCCAGCCTTCGGCGCGCGCCTTTTGCACATAAGGATCGTTGATCTGTCGCGTCAGCCAGCGGTTGGACGAAGCGGTGCGCCCTTTGGCCGTTTTCAGGCGGGTGCCGGGGTCGCGGCCGGAACGGGTCATGCACTGTCCTTTGCGGCGGGCGCGCCGAAATCGCGTCGTCGCACCGCCAGACGCGCTTTTTCCGCGTCGCTGGCAGTGGCCATCAGGCTGCGCAGAATGCCTTCGCGAATGCCGCGGTCGGCAATCCCCAGCCGTTCGGCCGGCCAGATATCGAGGATCGTTTCCAGAATGGCGCAACCCGCCACCACCAGATCGGCGCGTTCGCGCCCGATGCACGGCACCGCCATGCGCTCGGCCGGCGAACAGGCCGCCAGCCGCTGGCTGATCGCCCGCATCGAGGCGGCGGGCACGATCACGCCATCGACCGCGCTGCGATCATAATGCGGCAATTCCAGATGCAGACTGGCAAGCGTGGTGACCGTGCCGCTGGTGCCGAGCAGGCGGATCGCCGCCGGGCTGTCGTGCGCGGCGTGTTCGCGGGCCACCCGCGCCGCAAAACTGGCAAAGCCTTCGCGCACCAGTCGGCGCATTTCGGCATAGGCCGCGGCGCGCGCCTCGGCGCTGTCGGCCACGGTGCCGATCACTTCGGTCAGCGAAACGACGCCCCACGGCACCGATTGCCAGTCGAGAATGCGCGGCACCGGGTCGGTGGTATCGACCAGCACCATTTCGGTCGATCCGCCGCCGATGTCGAAAATCATCGCCGGGCCTTCGCCGTGCTCGAGCAGGATATGGCAGCCGAGCACCGCCAGCCGCGCTTCTTCCTGCGCGGTGATCACATCGAGCCGGATACCGGTTTCCTGCCGCACCCGCTCGATGAAAGCGGCGCCGTTGGTGGCGCGGCGGCAGGCTTCGGTCGCGACCGAGCGCGCCAGATGGACATTGCGCCGCCGCAGCTTGTCGGCGCAGATGTGGAGTGCGGCAAGCGCGCGATCCATCGCCGCATCGGACAGCTGGCCCGATTGCGCCAGCCCTTCGCCGAGCCGCACCACCCGGCTGAATGCATCGATCACCACGAAATGGTCGCCCGCCGGGCGCGCGATCAGCAGGCGGCAATTGTTGGTGCCGAGATCGATCGCGGCATAAGCCTGGCGATGAAACGGCAGCACGCGCCCCGGCACGATGCTGCGCGCGGTTGCCGCCATGGCATCGGCGCCGGCATGCGCAGGCTGCTCCGGCGCGGCGCCATCGGGCACCACCAGCAACGGGGTCTGCTCGGCCCGGGCGGGTTCCGCGCCGGGGACGGCAGGGCGATCGGGGCGGCGTTGCTCGGGAGCCCTGGCGATGGCAGACTTGCGCCGCCGTTTGCGCCCGGGCCGCTTGCCCGCGTGTCCTGCCGACGCTTTGGTGTCGGCCATGCGCTGTCAAATTCGCTTGTGTTTTCCCGATGCCGGATGATGCCGACCGGGTACCTGCCCCTATATGTAACGCCGGACCGCCCGTCCTGCAAGCTGTGCCGCCGCCGCGCCGTCTTGACTCGCCCTGGGCGCGCGCTTAATTGCCCGGCCTCCCGATGCCCCGTCGTCTAAAGGTAAGACAACGGATTCTGATTCCGTTTATCGAGGTTCGAATCCTCGCGGGGCATCCAAATTCCCGATAAATATGTTGAGCAAATAGTGGGTTAGGGGATATGGCGGCAGTGCTTCCCCACAACTTTCCCCACAGTGGTCACCGAATGGTGGCGATCGATGGCAGCGCGAGATGAGTTGAATTGCAATCGAAAGGCCGCCGATCGTAAGCATCGCTCGGACTTGTTCTGCCTTGCGACGCGATTGGATTGAACGAGGAAACCTCATGGCTGACTGGTCAACCGCCCTCGTATCCGGGATCACCGCCGCAGCCGCGCTAGGCGGCGTTTTCTTGCAAAGCATTTTCACCAGTCGCAACCAACTGCGATTGGATAGACGTGCCGACAGAAACCGTCTCATCGATAAGATCGAACAGATATTCGCTGACATCGAAGACCTT
>CAITOD010000661.1 GCA_903893935.1 uncultured Sphingomonadales bacterium | reverse complement strand
TGGCCGGTGCCATGCGCATAATCGAGCCCGCCGGCCCACAGGAACTGGCGCGCCAGCACATCGATCTGATCGCCGCTGGTGCCCGCCGGAAACACCGCGCGGGCAAGCGCGATATGGCCCTTGAGCACGCGCGTAAACCGGTCGCACAATTCGGACGGCGGCGCATCGGGGCCGATCCACACGGTGCGCGTTACATCGGTGGTGCCGTCGCGGTATTGCCCGCCCGAATCGACCAGATAGACGCTGTTGGGCTCGATCGTGCGATTGGTTGCTTCTTCCGCGCGATAATGCACGATCGCGCCATTGGGGCCGGCGCCCGAAATCGTGTCGAACGACAAGTCGATCAGCGCATTGGTCGCGCGGCGTTCGGCTTCGAGCCGCGCCGATGCGGTCAGTTCGCTTTCGCTGCCCTGGGGCCCGGTCAATTCGAGCCAGTGCAGAAACCGTACCAGCGCTGCACCGTCGCGTGCCTGCGCGGCGCGGTGCCCGGCGATTTCGACCGGGTTCTTGACCGCTTTGGGCACGATCACCGGGTCGATCAGCGGCACGCATGCAGCACCTGCGCTTTCGAGCGTCTGGAAAATCGCCGCCACGCTGCGTTCGGGATCGACCGCCACGCGCTTGCCGGCAAGCCCGGCAAGCGCTGCGACAAAGCTGTCGCGCGGCGCCAGCCGCACGCCGTCACCCAGATGCGCGACCAGCGCGGGCGTCACTTTTTCGGGCGCCATGAACAGATCGGCGCTGCCATCGGCATGGACCAGCGCAAAGGCGAGCGCGACCGGCGTGCGCGCGACATCGGCACCACGTATGTTGAACAGCCAGGCCACCGAATCGAGTGCGGCGATCACCACCGCGTCGCAGCGCTTTTCGGCCAGCCATTGCGCCACTGCCGCACGCTTGTCGCTCGCCGCAACGCCGGCAAATTCAAGCGCGTGCGGTTCGGCCGGCGCAGCCGAAGGTGCGGGCCGATCGGCCCAGATCGCGTCGACCGGATTGGCCGCAACCGCCACCAACTCGCCGCCGCGCGCAGCCAGCGCCCGCGCGGTGGCCTCGGCCCAGCCGCGCGTGTGCAGCCACGCGTCATAGCCGATGCGCGCGCCTTCGGGCGCATGGCTCGCGAGCCACGCGGCGGGCGTGGTCGCGGGGACTTGCGCGTAGTCATAGAGCCGCGCATCGACCTGATCGCGCACTTGCAGCGTATAGCGCCCGTCGACGAACATGCAGGCGCGATCGCGCAGCACCACCGCACTGCCCGCCGACCCGGCAAACCCGGTCAGCCATTCGAGCCGCAGCGCATAGCCGCCAACATATTCGCTCATATGTTCGTCGCACAGCGGCACGACAAAGCCATCGAGGTTCATTTCGACGAGGACTTTGCGCAAGGCCTCAAGGCGTGCTTCGTGCGTATTCATCAACATGCGTCGGTTCCATCTTCGCGATGCCCGGCTTGCCCGGATCGATGGACCACCATACAGGCGACGCATGGCCAAAACCACCCCGACCCCCAGCTTGCCGCACCCGCCCGTCGCGGAACGGCGCCCGACCACTTTCATGCACCATGGCGTGACCGTCACCGACGACTATGCCTGGCTGCGCGATCCCGCCTATCCCGAAGTCAACGACCCCGCGATCCTCGCCTATCTCGAAGCGGAAAACGCGTGGTTTGCGCAAAGCATGGCCGCGCAGCAGCCGCTGATCGACACTTTGTTTACCGAAATGCGCGCGCGCATCAAGGAAGCCGATCGCTCGGTGCCGCAGAAAGACGGCGACTTTCTCTACTGGATCGAATTCGAAGAAGGCGCCGAATACAAGAAATGGTGGCGCAAACCGGTGAACGGCGGCCCCGACGAACTCATCCTCGACGAGGTCGCTCTCGCCGAAGGCCACGAATACTTCCGCCTCGGCGCCATCTCAGTCAGCAGCGACGG
>CAITOD010000660.1 GCA_903893935.1 uncultured Sphingomonadales bacterium | reverse complement strand
TGCCCGCTTGCACCATGGTTGCAGCCATCCTGGGCCACGACGGAATGCCGACATTGCGCTGCAAAGGGTCGTCATGTCGGGCTTGGCAGCAGCAAAACCGAAAAAAAAGGGGGCCACCGGCGTTAACCGGTGGCCCCAGCCGTGGAATGGGTCGCTGGACCCATGGAATCAGAAGTGGATGATGACGTCGCCAGATGCCATCAACTGGTGGTTCTTGGCCTGGCTGGCATCGCCGGTGGCCAGATTGATGTTGAACGCGGCAGCGTCGATCGAGCGGTAATAGCTGACTTCCGGGCGGACCTCGATCTGCGGCGAGAACCAGTGCTGCCAGCCGAACCCGATTTCGTAATAGCGCGTCTTGGTGCCGGTGCGCTGGCCTTCCTCGTCGTTGTAGTATTCGGCGCGCAGCGACAGATTGTTGAGCGGGTCGGGTTCCCAGTTGAGATAGGTCAGCATTGTAAACACGTGCGCCGTGCACGACACCGCGGTCGGATCGGCGCATTGCGCGCCGCTCGGGCCGTTGAACGGATAGAACTGCGGGCTGAACGGCGTGCCGCCGGCGGCAAAGATCGCCGCACCGGGTGAGCCGGCATCCACGTTGACCACTTTCTTCTGGTACAGCGTGTAGCTTTCGAAAGCGATATGCGTGGTGTCGCTGAACTTGTGGTAATACGTTCCGCCGAACCACTGGAGGTTGTTGTAGCCCCAGTTGCCGGCGTTGATCGCATCGGCGCACAGATAGAGATTGTCGTTCGCCGACATGTTCTGATAGCGCACGCACGCGGTGATCGAAGGTGTCGAGCCGGGATCGCGCTTGAAGGTCGGGCCAGGGAACAGCGTATCGGTGGTGGTCGATGTGCCACCCGTGGCGTTGGTATAGCTGAACGTCTGGCCATAGGCATAGTTGGTCAGTTTCTGGTCGGCATTCCAGAACGCAGTGTCCGATCCCATACTGACCCCGAGCTGGAGGAACAGATTTTTGGTCGCGGCCAGCGTCAGCTGGATGCCGTTGTTGGTATAGTTGTCATACGTGTACGTGATCGAGTGCGAATACATGTAGTTGTTGGGCGCCAGCTGCGCCTCGATATCGGGCAGCGCAATGTAACGGCCGAACCGGACCATCAGCCCTTGCGCGACTTTCGGGAAGAACACTTCGCCATAGATCATCGGCATGTCGTAGCCGTTGGCCTTGTTGCGCTGGAACAGCCCGCGATCGACCAGGAAGCCGCGCGACGCGGTGTAGCGATAGTCGGAGCCATAGATCCCCGAAACGCGAAAGCCCCAGTCGACGTGATCATCCTGCACGGTGTCGGGCGTGCGCTCGACATAAAGCACCGCCTGATCGAGCAGGACGGTATTTGGCGCAAACGCATAAGCGGCGGGCTGGTTGCCCTGGCGCACGGTGCTGGTCGACAGGTTGCCGCCGATATCGACCCAGCCATAGGCCTGGATATGCGCAGCGGTCAGCGCTTTGCCCAGCCCGGTGTCGCCGATCGCGACCATCAGCGGGCTGTCGACCGAATTGGCGCGGTTCACCCCGAGCAAAGTCGTGCCGCCATAGGAATATTCGGTGAAGGGATAAGGCGGCGACGTGGCCGGCGCCGGCGCCCAGTCGGCACGACGCGCGGGCGGCGCATTGGGATCAACCGCCAGCGGCGAGGCGGCTTTGCCCCATTCGGCCGCCTGGTAGTTGAAAAACCGCCCGATCACGCTGGTGCCGAGCGAGGCATCGGTGATTGTGGCGGGGGCGGGCGCCGTGGCGGGTGCTGCCGCTGGCGTTGCCGCTGCAGCTGGCGTTGCCTGGTCGCCGCCATCCGGGGCGGCACGGGCTTCGGTGGCGCAAAGCGCAAACGCGCAACCCAGCAGCAGGCCGACACGACGCCGCTCGAAAAATTTTGTCATCGAATACCCTCGCGTTTCACCAGCCGGCGCGGCCTGGCTGGTGCGGCAGATCGGGCGGGTCCCCAACGGATTGGCCCGATCACGCCCTGGTTCATCCCCGCACCCGGCAATCGGGGCGAAAGACAATGCGCGATTTCCGGCATTTGCTCCGGAAATCGCGCGTGTGGCAGATCAGAAGTGGATGATGATATCGCCCGAAAGCAACAACAGGTGATTCTTGGCTTGTGAAGCATCACCGGTGAAGTTGTTGATATTGAAGGCATTTGTATCGAGCGAGTGGTAATAGACGATTTCGGGGCGGACTTCGATCTGCGGCCCGAACCAGTGCTGATACCCGAACCCGACCGAATAATAGAGGGTCTTGTAGCCGGTGCGCTGGCCTTCTTCGTCGTTGTAGAATTCTTCGCGGAACGAAATGTTGTTCAGCGGGTTGAATTCATAGTTCCAGTACGACAGTTCCGTCGCGGAACGGGCGGTACAGGAAACCTGCGTGG
>CAITOD010000659.1 GCA_903893935.1 uncultured Sphingomonadales bacterium | reverse complement strand
GCGGCAGCGGGACTTATCCCTATCTGGTCAGCCTTTCGGACAATGCCGACTGCTATGTGCGTTCGACCACGTTCGTGTGCTCGCCCGAGCGGCTGGCAGACGTCGCTGCAGCCGCCACGGCGCGGGGTCTGAACGCCGCGCCGTGCGTGTCAGACGATCCGGGCGGCGGCGCGGGCATCGTGGTCGAACTGGCCGAGGGCGAGATCCTGCGCTTTCTGGCCGGCGCGAGCGACGTTCCCGCGATCCCCGGTCATCCCAAAGCCAGCCGGCGCGTGATGCCGGTGAAATTGACCCATGTGGTGTTCAATTCCGCCGACGCCGAAGCGAGTGGCGACCTGGTCGAACACGTGCTGGGCTTTCGCGTGTCGGACCGTACGCGCGGCATGGTGTTCGTGCGCTGCAACGCCGCGCACCATTCGACCGCGTTTGCGCGCGCCGGGTTTTCCAGCCTCAACCACATCGCGTTTGAAATGGAAGACCTCGACGCGGTGATGCGCGGCATCGGCCATATGCGCGACCACGGTTTTGCGCCCGCCTGGGGGCCCGGTCGCCACGGGCCGGGCGACAATGTCTATGCCTATTACATCGCGCCGTTCGGCCCGGTGATCGAATATTCGACCGCGGTCGAAAAAGTGCCCGACGATTATCGCGCGGGCGCGCCCGACGACTGGACCTGGCCTGACCAGCGGATCGACCAGTGGGGCGTGTCGGACAAGGATTTTGCGGGCTTGCGCGCCGCCGAGGAAAAATTCCGTTTTCGCCGGGAATGGACGCCCGCGCCGATCCATCTGCCTGTGGGAGCCTGACCGATGCGTTACATTTCCTTCCTGCGCCCCGACGGCACCGCTTCGTGGGGGCGGCTGCACGGCGCAACGGTGATCGATCTTGGCGCGCAGGCGGCCGATCTCAAATCGGCGATTGCCGCCGGTCTGCCGCACGCCGATGGCCCCGAACTGGATCTCGCCGCGGTCACTTTGCTGCCGGTGATCCCCAATCCGGGCAAGATCCTGTGCGTCGGGCTGAACTATGCGACGCACGTCGCCGAAACCGGGCGCGAACAGAAAGAGCACCCGGCGATCTTCCATCGCTGGGCGGACTCGCTGGTCGCCGATCAAGGCGCGTTGGTGCACCCGCCCGAGACCGCACGGTTCGACTATGAAGGCGAACTGGCGCTGGTGATCGGCAAACCCGGCCGCCGCATCGCACCGGCGGATGCCTGGGACCATATCGCCGGCTATGCCCCGTTCAACGACGGGTCGATCCGCGACTGGCAGCGCCACAACCTGCAATTCACCCCCGGCAAGACCTGGCCCGGCACCGGCGGGTTCGGCCCCGCGCTGGTCACCCCCGACGAAGTGCCCGATCTGGCCGAGCAACGCGTGCAGACCCGCGTCAACGGCCAGCTCGTTCAGGACCAGCCGGTCAGCGACATGATCTGGGATATCCCCACGATCATAGCCTATTGTTCGACGTTTACCGAACTGGCGCCGGGCGATGTCATCGCCACCGGCACGCCGGGCGGCGTCGGCGACAAGCGCCAGCCCCCGCTTTATTTGCAGCCGGGCGACACGGTTACGGTGTCGGTCGGCTCGATCGGCACGCTGACCAACCCGGTCATTGCCGAAATCTGAGTACCCGATACCCGTTCGTTCAAGACCAAATGATGCCGCTGTCGATGCGCAGGCCCTGACAGACAGCATCGCACCAGGGAGAAGACCCATGAAAGTTCAGATGCATACCCGTCTTTTGATCACCAGTGCCACGCTTGCGATGGCCGCTTGCGCCGCGCCGGCTTTCGCTGCCGATGCAACAACCGCCGCCAGCGAGCCCGCGCCGGGCGAAATCATCGTCACTGCGCAACGCCGCGCCGAAAAGGTGACCGAAGTGCCGATCTCGATCACGGTGGTCGACAGCGCGCAGCTCGAACGCGAACAAGTCGATACCGTGGGCGATCTCAGCCGCATTGCCCCCAGCCTCGAAATCAACAACGCGCCCGGCCAGAACACCGGCGGTGGCGGCGCCATTCGCGGCATCGGCACGCAGACGTTCTCGGCCGGTGCGGTGCCTTCGGTCGGTGTGGTGGTCGATCAGGTCAGCCAGGGCAATGCCAATATCGCCAATTTGTTCGACATCGCGCGCGTCGAAGTGCTCAAGGGCCCGCAAGGCACGCTGTTCGGCCTGACCACCTCGGCAGGCGTGATCAACATCACCACCAACAAGCCCGAATTCGGCGTGTTCAGCGCGCGCCTGCGCACCGAATTGTCGGGTGCCGGTATCGCCGGTTCGGGCTATGGCGATCAGGTCGTGCAGGGCGTGGTCAACATTCCGCTGGCGGCCAACGCGGCCTTGCGCGTGTCTGGCTTTTCCAACACCCGGCAGGGCCCCGATTTCGATGTCACCACGCACAAATACGATGCCAATGACGCGTTCGGCTTTCGCGGTCACTTGCTGTGGGAGCCTTCGAGCAATCTGACCGTCAATCTCATCGGCGACTACAGCCGCACGCACATCACCAACGGCGGCGACTTCTTCACGTTCGTGCAGACCAGCGGTGCAGGCCTGCTGCCGCTGCCGACGCCGTTTCCGGTGCCCGACAATGTCACCGGCAATCTGGCCAGTTGCGGGGTGACCCCGGGCGTAGGCAACCGCAATTACTGCCTCGCCCAGGGCTTTAGCGACCGCACCGAAAACGGCGGGGCTTCGCTCGAAATCGACTACAAGGCGCCGGACTTCACCGTGACCTCGATCTCGGCCTATCGTCGCAGCCTTGAATCCGGTTATGGCGCGGCCAGCAATGTGTTCCGTGGCGACCCGCTTGAGCTGCAAGTGTTCAATGGTCCGATTGATCACCCGATCAGCCTGCTGAGCCAGGAACTGCGCATCGGTTCGGCCGGTCGCCAAACCATCGAATACACCGCCGGCGTCTATGTTTCGAGCCAGATCCAGGACATTGCGCCCGAAACGCTCGAAGTTGAAATCCAGCCCGCCCCGCATTTCCTCATCCCGGTCGCGCAAGGCGGCACCGGCGGGTATCGCGTCACCGATACCTCGGCAGCGGTGTTCGGGCAGGTCACCGTGCACGCGGCCGACAAATTGCGGCTGATTGCTGGCGGTCGCTATACGCAGGACAATCTGCATCTGACGACGTATGCCGATGCCATCCCCAATTCGACCAACAGCTATACCGCGCTCGATGTCGGCAAGTTCTCGTGGAAAGTCGGCGCGCAATACGATGTCGCGGCGCGCACGATGGCTTACGCGACCATTTCGCGCGGGTTCAAGGGCGGTCAGATTTCGCAGCCTTCGGGCTCGGCGCCCTATCCGATCAAGCCCGAAGTGCCCACGTCGTACGAACTGGGCCTGAAAAGCACGCTGCTCGGCGGCTGGGTGCTCGACACCAATGCGTTCTATCAGGTGGTGCAGAACTTCCAGGCGCAAGGCTGCACCAGCATTGCCACCGGTCCGCTGGCCGGCACGCTGTCGTGCGTGCAGTCCAACATCGATGGCGTGAAGTCGCGCGGCGCCGAAATCAACCTGTTCGGCAAAGTCACGCACGATCTGTCGCTCAACACCGGCCTGATCTGGGCCAAGGCGACCTATCCCACCGGGTTCCTCGGGTCAGACGGGTCCAACCTCGGCGGTCAGCAGCTGGCTTATGCGCCCGAATACAAGTTCACCATGTCGGGCGAATACACCAGCAAAGTCAGCGACATGTTCAATGGCTTTGTCGGGCTCGACACGATCTGGAAATCGCGCGTGAGCTATGAACAGACCTCGATCCAGCAAAGCACGTTCGGCCCGCACTGGACCGTGGGCGGAAGGCTCGGGCTGCGCACGCTCGACGACCGCTTCACGATCGCGGTGTTCGCAAGGAACCTCGGCAATATCCACGAACCGATCCTGCTGCAGAGCGGGTTCCCCTACAGCGGTGCCGCCAATATCGGTGCCATGTATGGGCCCAACGGGTTTCGCCAGATCGGCCTGTCGCTCGACGGCAAGTTCTGATCCGCAGCGCCGGGGGCGACCCCGGCGCATGCGCACAGCTTGAGGACAAGTCCCTATGTCACACCGCGACATTGCCCGGGCGATCGCCGCGATGGGCACCGGGCTCGGCCCCGCTACGCTCGACGCCTGCCGGGCGCTGTTCGATGCCGAACAGCAGGCACTGGCAGACGCGGTTGCTCCGCTGGCGACCGATCTGGCCTATGGCCCGGACCCGCGCCAGCGGCTCGATCTCTATGGCGAGCCGGACGCGACGCCCAGGCCAGTGCTGCTGTTCGTGCACGGCGGCGGGTTTGTCCAGGGCGACAAAGGCGGTGCCGCGCATTGGGCCAATGCGGCGGTGGGCCGCATGGCGGCGCGGCGCGGCTGGATCGGCGCGGTGATGAATTACCGGCTGGCGCCCGATCGCATGTGGCCCGCCGGCGGCGAGGATGTCGCGGCCGCGATCCACTACCTCGCCGACCATGCAGCACACTACGGCGGCGATCCCGCGCGGATCATCGCCATGGGGACTTCGGCGGGCGCTGTCCATGTCGCGGGCTATATGCGCCAGGTACCCGACCATGCCGCGCAGATCCGCGGTG
>CAITOD010000658.1 GCA_903893935.1 uncultured Sphingomonadales bacterium | reverse complement strand
CGGTGCATGTCGTGTCGAACATCGATGGCTGCGCACTGGAAGCCGCGTTCAAGGCGTGCGATCCGGCGACGACGATGATCGCAGTCGCTTCGAAAACCTTCACCACCACCGAAACGATGACCAATGCCGCCTCGGCGCTCGACTGGTTGCGCGCGGGCGGGGTCGATGATCCGTTCGGACGGGTCGTGGCACTGACCGCCGCGCCCGAAAAGGCCGTCGAATGGGGTGTGGACGACACGCGCGTGCTGCCCTTTGCCGAAAGCGTCGGCGGCCGTTATTCGCTGTGGTCGTCGATCGGCTTTCCGATTGCGCTGGCGCTGGGGTACGGCGAATTCGCCGAATTTCTCGCGGGCGCGGCCGCGATCGACCGGCATTTTCTTGAAACTCCGCTCCAGGCCAACGTGGTGGTGCGCGCGGCCTTTGCCGATCTGGTCTATACGCAGGCACTGGGTTGCCAGACCCGCGCGGTGTTTGCCTACGACGAGCGGCTGGCACTGGTGCCCGATTATCTCCAGCAGCTGGAAATGGAATCGAACGGCAAGCGGGTGACCGCCGAAGGCCAGCCGCTCGGCCGGCCGAGCGCACCGGTAACCTGGGGCGGGGTGGGCACCGATGCGCAGCACGCGGTGTTCCAGTTGCTGCACCAGGGCACGCATCTGATCCCGGTCGATTTTATCGCGGTCAAGACACCCGGCCACGATCTTGATCCGGCGCATCACAAAATCCTGCTGTCGAACTGCTTTGCGCAGGGCGCGGCGCTGATGGCGGGCAAAGCTTCGGACGATGGCGCGCGCGCTTATCCGGGCAATCGGCCCTCGGCGACGATCCTGCTCGACGAGCTGACCCCGGCGAGCCTCGGCGCGCTGATCGCATTCCACGAACACCGCGTGTTCGTCTCGGCGATGCTGCTGGGGATCAATCCGTTCGACCAGTTCGGGGTCGAGCTCGGCAAAGCGATTGCCAAACAGATCGACGCCGGGGGCGGTGCCGGGTTCGACGCGTCGACCGCAGCGCTGCTCGAACTTGCCGGACTGGGAGCGTGACCATGGCTGACGCCACGTATGACTATGACTTGTTCGTGATCGGCGGCGGTTCGGGCGGCGTGCGTGCGAGCCGGATCGCGGCCAGCCATGGCGCCAAAGTCGCAGTGGCCGAATCCTTCCGGCTGGGCGGAACTTGCGTCATTCGTGGCTGCGTTCCCAAGAAGCTGCTGGTCTATGCCTCGCAATTTGCCGATAGTCTGAACCATGCCGGCGATTACGGCTGGACGATCGAAGGCATGCGCTTCGACTGGCCGAGCTTGCGCGATGCGGTGGCGCGCGAAGTCGACCGGCTCAACGCCGCCTATACCCGCACGCTCGACACGCACCATGTGGCGCATTTTCACGACCATGCCGAACTGACCGGCCCGCACAGCGTGCGGCTGCGCGGCAGCGGACAGACCGTGACCGCGCGAACGATCCTGATCGCAACCGGCGCGTGGCCGGTGGTGCCCGCGTTCCCGGGTTCCGAACACGCGATTACCTCGAACGAAGTGTTCCATCTGGAGACCCTGCCCAAGCGCGTGGTGATCGCGGGCGCGGGCTATATCGCGATGGAATTTGCCGGGGTGTTCAACGCGCTCGGCTGCGAAGTGACGGTGGTCAACCGCACCGACGCGATTCTGCGGACATACGATATCGATCTGCGCGAACGGCTCCTGGCAATTTCGAGCGCGCGCGGGATCACCTATCGCTTTCACGCCGGCTTCGAACGGGTCGAGAAAGAAGCCGATGGCAGCCTCACGGTGCATCTCAACGATTGCGAAGGGCCGATTGCGGCCGATGTTCTGCTGGTCGCGACCGGGCGGCGGCCACAGACCGACGGGCTGGGGCTCGACACGGTGGGGATTGCGCCGGGTGCGCGCGGCGAAATCCCGGTCGATGATGAGGGCCGCACCGTGGTGCCGAGCATTTTCGCGGTCGGCGATGTGACCGCCCGGGTGCAATTGACCCCGATCGCGATCCGCGAAGGCCACGCCTTTGCCGACACGCAATTTGGCGCGCAGCCCAGGCGGGTTGCCTATGACGCCATTCCGAGCGCGGTGTTCTCGCAACCGCCGCTTGCCGCAGTCGGCCCGACCGAAGCGCAGGCGCGCGAACAGTATGGCGAGATCAAAGTCTACACATCGGATTTTCGCCCGATGAAAAACGCGTTCAGCAAACGGATCGAACGCGGGTTCTACAAAATGGTGGTCGATGCGCGCACCGATCGCGTGCTGGCACTGCACATGATCGGCCCCGAAGCGCCCGAAATCCTGCAAGCCGCAGCCATCGCGGTCAAAGCCGGGCTGACCAAAGCCGATTTTGACGCCACGGTTGCCCTGCACCCGTCGATGGCCGAGGAACTTGTGCTGATGCGTTGATTGCAAAGTGTCCCCAAACGGTTATCGTTCGTGGCTATAAATCACCGAAATCGAATGATTTCCGGGGGGAAACAATGCAGATCGCGGGCAAGACGGTGCTGGTAACCGGGGGCACCGATGGAATCGGTCGGCAACTGGCGCTGCAATTGCAGGCTCTGGGTGCCGATGTGCTGGT
>CAITOD010000657.1 GCA_903893935.1 uncultured Sphingomonadales bacterium | reverse complement strand
GCCGGCGCACTCGATCAACCCCAGGGGAATTCCATGACTGTCAACATCAAGAACTGGCAGGAACTGAAGAAGCCCAACACCCTCGAAGTCCGTCCCGGCAATGATCCGCAACGCCGCGCGACTTTCATCGCCGAACCGCTCGAACGCGGTTTCGGTCTGACGCTCGGCAATGCGCTGCGCCGGGTGTTGCTGTCTTCGTTGCAGGGTGCGGCGGTCACTTCGATCCGCATCGAGAACGTGCTGCACGAATTCTCGTCGCTTGCCGGCGTGCGCGAAGATGTCACCGACATCGTGCTCAATGTGAAGCAGATCGCGCTCAAGATGCAGGGCGAAGGCCCCAAGCGCTTGCAGCTTTCGGCAACCGGCCCGGGCGAAGTGCGCGCCGGCGACATTGCCGTGACCGGCGATATCGAAGTGCTCAACAAGAACCTGGTGATCTGCCACCTCGACGAAGGTGCGACGTTCAACATGGAACTGACCGCCGACAGCGGCAAAGGTTATGTGCCGGCGGTGTCGAACCGGCCGGTCGATGCGCCGATCGGGTTGATCCCGATCGATTCGCTTTATTCGCCGGTGCGTCAGGTGTCCTACAAGATCGACGCTGCGCGCATCGGGCAGGAACTCGATTACGACAAGCTCAACCTGACGGTCGAAACCGATGGCACGGTCACGCCTGAAGACGCGGTTGCTTATGCGGCGCGCATTCTGCAGGACCAGCTCTCGCTGTTCGTCCACTTCGACGACCAGCTGCCGAGCGGCCACGTGACCACGGTTACCGGGCTCTCGAGCCATGCGCCCGAAGAAAGCGACGCCAACCAGCTCAACCGCTATCTGCTCAAGAAAGTGGATGAACTGGAACTGTCGGTGCGTTCGGCCAACTGCCTCAAGAACGACAACATCATCTACATCGGCGATCTGGTGCAGAAGACCGAAGCGGAAATGCTGCGCACCCCCAATTTCGGGCGCAAGTCGCTCAACGAAATCAAGGAAGTGCTGTCTTCGATGGGTCTGCGGCTGGGCATGGACATCCCCGGCTGGCCGCCTGAAAACATCGAGGAAATGGCCAAGAAGCTCGAACAGGAACTGCTCGGTTAATCTCGGGCAGGGTCTTTTCGATTTGACCTTGAACCGGGGACAACGGCCACCCCGTCCAAAAAACGGCCAGCTATGGGTTACCTGATACGGACCCTTAACGAACGGAGAAAGACATGCGTCACAGGTTAGGCCAGCGCAAGCTGGGTCGTACTTCTGCCCACCGGATCGCGATGCTGCGCAATATGGCAGCCGCGCTGATCAAGCACGAACAGATCACCACCACGGTGCCCAAGGCGAAGGAACTTCGTCCTTACATCGAAAAGCTGATCACGCTGGGCAAGCACGGCGGCCTGTCGAACCGCCGGCTGGCGCACGCGCGCCTGCTCGACGAAACGCAGGAACGCAAATTGTTCGAAGTTCTGGCGGCGCGCTATGCCGATCGCCAGGGCGGCTACACCCGTATCATCAAGGCCGGTTACCGCGCCTCGGACGCCGCGCCGATGGCGGTGATCGAGCTGGTTGACCGTGACACCGCAGCCAAGGGCCAGGATTCGGGTCCGGTGTTCACCGCCGATGAGGACGCGTACGAGGCCGCGTGATCGCACACGATCATCCGGTCTTTGACAGGGGGGCGGTGCCGACGGGCACCGCCCTTTTTGCGTTATGCGCTTGTCGTTCGGGGCCGACCTGCCAATAGTACGCGCTGACGCGTGCCATGTGATTAAAAAACAGGGAGATATCGGATGAGCGAAACCACCACCGGGTTGCTGTTCGATGAAGCACCCGCGCATGCGGAAGCGGCGACGCCGGGCGAACGGCAGCCCGAAATTCCGTTCTGGCGGGCGAGCGTGGTGGTGATGACCGGGATTATCGCGACGTATCTGGCGCAGGACAAGGCGCTGGGCCGCATCCCGGTGCGCAACCTGCTCAAGAACACGATGCATCTCGATCGCACGCAGACCGCCGCGTTCCTGTTTCTGATCGGTTTTGCGTGGTATCTGAAGCCTTTGTTTGGCGCGGTCATCGATGCCTTTCCGCTGTTCGGCTCGCGACGTCGTTCGTACATGCTGGTGGGCACGGTGCTGGTCATCGCCGGCTGGACGACAGTCGGGTTCGTGCCGCACGCTTATACCCCGTTGCTCGTGGCGATGACGCTGATGAACTGCGCGATGGTGATGGTCAGCTGCGCCACCGGTGGCCTCTTGGTCGAAACCGCACAGGCGAGCGGTGCTGCGGGCAAAATGGCCGGCATGCGCCAGACCGTGCAATCTGTCTGTTCGCTGATCAGTGCACCGGCCTCTGGCTATCTGGCAGGGTATGCGCTCGGCTGGACCGCGCTCACGTGCGCGTTGGTGGCCGCGTCGCTGATCCCGGTTTCGCTGTTTTTCATGCGCGAAACGTACCTTCCACCGCGGCCGCTGTCGGCGCTGTGGGTGCAGTTGCGCGCAATTGCTGCCGCACGCACGATGTGGCTGGCCGCACTCGTGTCGCTGCTGTTCTATATCGCGCCGGGCATGGAGACCGCGCTGTTCTACAAGCAGCAGAACGATCTGCACATGACCACGCAGATGCAGGGCTGGCTCGATTTCTGCGCTTACGCCACGATGATCGGGACTTCGCTGTTCTATCTCTGGCTGTGCCGCCGGTTGCGGCTGCAGACGCTGCTGGCGATCGGCATTGGCGGCTCGGCAATGACCTCGCTGCTGTACTTGTTCTACGACAGCGTGCCGCAGGCCTTTGCGATCGGCGTGATCAACGGGTTCGGGGTGGCGATGGCGGAACTCGCGTTTCTTGATCTGTCGGCGCGCGCCACCCCGCGCGGCAGCGAAAGCCTTGGCTATGCGCTTTTGGTGTCGGTGCGCAATTTTGCGCTGTTCGGCACCGATATCCTCGGCGCCCAGCTGCTCGACAAATATGGCTGGCACTTCACGTCGCTGGTGTGGATCAATTCGTTGACATCGCTGATGGCGCTGCCGCTGGTGTTTCTGTTGCCCGGGGCGCTGCGCCACGCGCGCGATGGCTGATAACCGTTTTGCCGACCGCTCCGCACTGTGCTAAGCTCCTGATCGACAACAAGGATGCAGTGGGAACGGATCAACCTGAGGCAGGTGCTGCTGTGCGGCGCCGTGGGCCTTTCCTTCCACGCCGGCCCGGTGCTGGCCGACACTCCGGGTGCCGGCCCGGTTGATGCGAGCTTGCATCGCGCCGGGTCGCCCGGCGCGGCGCGATCCGAAGCCCCGGCTTTGCTGGTGCGCTATCCCGAAACCATGCGCGGCAACGACAGCGATCGCGCCTTTGGCGAAGTGGTGCCCGATCCGTGGCGCTGGCTCGAAGGTGATCTACGCCGCGACCCTGCCGTCGCCGCCTGGGTCGGGCAGCAGAACCGGCTGGCGCATGGCTATCTCGATGCTTTGCCGGGGCGCGACCGCTTCGCGCGCGCCTTGCGCGCACTGTATGATTTCGAGCGGTTCAGCCTGCCCAAGAAAGCGGGCCACCGCTATTTCCTGCTGCGCAACAGCGGTCTGCTCAATCAGCCGGTGCTTATGGTGCGCGATGCGCTCGCTGTGCCCGATCGTGTGCTGGTGGATCCCAATGCCGGGCCCGATGCAGATGCTGCCGATTTCGCGCTCGACAGCTGGGTGCCTTCGCACAGCGGCAAATATCTCGCCTATAGCGAGCAGCGCGCAGGCAGCGACTGGCGCACGCTGCGGGTGGTCGATGTCGGCAGCGGGCGGCTGCTCGACGACCGGATTGAATGGGCCAATGACACGCTGATCGGCTGGATCGGCGATCGCGGGTTTTTCTATTCGCGCTATCCCGCACCGCCCGCAGCCGAGGCGTTTCGCGCGCCTTTGCGCGACAAGGCGGTGTGGTTTCACCGCGTCGGCACAGCGCAAGGCGCCGACCGGCTGGTCTATGCCACGCCCGATCATCCCGAATGGGGGCACAAGGCGCAAGTCACGTCGGATGGCCGCTGGGCGGTGATCACGACCGAGGCCGGCACTGCGCCGCTCCGCGCGATCCATCTGATCGATCTGGCCGCACCGGGCTCATGGCGCGTGCTGCCCCTGATCGCCGGGCTGACGCAGGACTGGAAGCTGGTCGATGGCGAAGGCAGCCGGCTGTGGTTCATCACCAACCAGGGGGCGCCCAATTACCGGCTGGTGCGAATTGCGCTGGGCGCGCGGCCCGAGGCCAAAGTGCTGATCGGCGAGCAGCGCGGCCAGCTGGAGGCCGGGCGGATCGTCGGCGACCGGCTGATCCTGTCCTATCTCGATCACGGGCAAAGGCTGGCGGTGGTGACCGATCTTGACGGGCACCCGGCGCGCGCGATCACCATTACCGGCAATGGCGCCGCCACGGGGTTCGATGGTCGCCCCGGCGATCCCGAAACGTTCTATCAGTATTCGAGCTATAACCAGCCGCCCGCGATCTATCGCATGGACTTGCGCGACGGGCATGCCACGCCGTTTGCAGTGCCCCGCGTGCCGTTCGATCCGGCCGACTATGTGATCGAGGATCGGCATTATCCCTCGCGCGATGGCACTTCGGTGCCGCTGACGGTGGTGCGCAAACGCACGCTGGCGCAAGACAGTACTCCGGCGCCGACGCTGCTCTATGGCTACGGCGGGTTCGATATCGCGCTCAACCCCAGTTATTCGCCATTTCGCATGGCGTGGCTCGAAGCCGGCGGCGTGCTGGCAGTGGCGGCAGTGCGCGGCGGCGGCGAACTGGGGCCGGCGTGGTATGAAGCGGGGCGCGGACCCAACAAGCAGAACAGCTTTGACGACTTCATCGCCGCGGGCGACTATCTGGTGCACAGCGGCGTCGCCAGACCGGGTGCTCTGGCCGCCCAAGGCGGATCGAACGGCGGCATGATGGTCGCCGCCGCGATCAACCAGCGGCCCGACCTGTTTGCCGCCGCCAATCCCGATGTCGGGGTGATGGACATGTTGCGGTTCGACCGGTTTACCCAGGGGCGATCGTGGATCGACGATTATGGCGATCCGGCGCGCGCGGCCGACTGGCACGTGTTGCGCGCCTATTCGCCCTATCACAACATCCGCGACGGTGCGCGATACCCCGCAATCCTGGTGACCACCGCCGATACCGACGATCGCGTGGTTCCCGCGCACAGTTTCAAATACGCGGCGGCGCTGCAAGCGGCGGCGATCGGCGATCGGCCGCATCTGCTGCGCGTCGAAAGCGATGCCGGGCACGGCGGCGGCAAACCGCTCGACAAGCTGATCGCCGGGGGTGCCGATGTGCTGGC
>CAITOD010000656.1 GCA_903893935.1 uncultured Sphingomonadales bacterium | reverse complement strand
GCCCCGCCCCCGGTCCTGGCCCCGCCCCCGGTCCTGGCCCCGCCCCCGGTCCTGGCCCCGCTCCCGGTCCTGGCCCCGCCCCCGGTCCTGGCCCCGCTCCCGGTTCTGGCCCCGGCCCCGCTATCGCCCGCACTTTCGACCCCGCCCGGGCCGAAAGTGCGGGCAAAGCCGAGCTTGGCCGCCTCGCGGCTGCGGATCGCGGCATGCGCCACCGGGCGCACTTCGCCTGCCAGCGAGACTTCGCCGAACCACACCGCGTCTGCGGGCAGCGGCCGGTCAGCCAGCGCCGATACGAGTGCCGCCGCAACCGCCAGATCGGCCGCCGGATCGGTAAGCCGATAGCCGCCGGCGACATTGAGATAGACTTCGGCGGATGAAAAATTGAGTCCGCAGCGCGCTTCGAGCACCGCGAGCAGCATCGCCAGCCGGCCGCTGTCCCACCCCACCACCGCACGGCGCGGGGTCGCACCGCTGGCCAGCCGCACGGTCAGCGCCTGGATTTCAACGAGCACCGGGCGCGTGCCTTCGAGCGCCGGAAACACCGCCGAACCCGGCACCGGATCGGCGCGGCCCGACAGGAACAGCAGCGAAGGATTGCCGACTTCCTCCAGCCCCGCGCCGGCCATGGCGAACACGCCGATTTCATCGACCGCACCAAACCGGTTCTTCAGCGCGCGCAAGATGCGATACTGGTGGCTGCGTTCGCCTTCAAAGCTCATCACCACATCGACCATGTGTTCGAGCACGCGCGGCCCCGCGATTGACCCGTCTTTGGTCACATGCCCGACCAGCACCACTGCGGCGCCGCTGTCCTTGGCATAGCGGATCAGCTCGAACGCGCAGGCGCGCACCTGGCTGACCGTGCCGGGCGCGCCTTCGATCATGTCGGAATGCATCGTCTGGATCGAATCGATCACCACCAGCGCGGGTGCGGGCATTGCCACCAGCGTGGTCAGGATATCGCGCACCGATGTGGCCGAAGCGAGCAGCAGCGGTGCCTTGCCCAAACCAAGCCGCCCGGCACGCAACCGCACCTGGTCCGACGCTTCCTCGCCGCTGATATAGACCGCGCTGGCGCCCGCCTGCGCCATATGCGCCGCCGCCTGCAACAGCAGCGTCGATTTGCCGATGCCCGGATCGCCGCCCATCAGCACCGCCGATCCGGCGACCAGCCCGCCGCCCAGCGCACGATCGAATTCGGCAAGCCCCGTGCGGCGCCGCGGCGGCAGTTCGACCGGATGATCGAGCGGCACGAACCGCACCTGCCGCCCGCCGCCGGAAAGATCGTGCTTTGACGAGAACACGGTTTCGGGCGCTTCTTCGGCGAGCGTGTTCCACTCGGCGCAATCGGCGCATTGCCCCTGCCACCGCGTGGCGACACTGCCACAGGCCTGGCAGACATAGCGGCGTTTCGGCTTGACCATGGCGTGGCCTAACCCGAACATTTGGGGAACACAAGCGGGTTTGGGGACGTGTCGTCCTTGCGCTGCCGTGCCCAACCACAGCTGACGTGCCCAACCACAAGCGTCATACCGGACTTGATCCGGTATCCCGCTTGCTTGTTTCTCAATTCCGTCGCGCGGCAAAAGGCAGCGGGACCCCGGATCAAGTCCGGGGTGACGAAGGCGTGGACATTGGGCTCAGGGATGCGTGAACCGCAATCCTGTGATCTTTTTGCAACGAATTCGCAGTTACGTCATGACCCCTTCATAAATTCTCATAATGCCTTGTATGAACGAAGCCTGCCCGGCATAACCGACGGTGGGGAAAGACAGCGCATGATTGACTGTCTGCCCATCCGCATCGGAAAACGGCGCGGGGCCTTGCATCTGGGGAGAAGCGGGTTTTGCAACGGCAAAATTTGCGTATTTCCCTGGCGCTCGTCCTCGGCCATGACCGGGTCGGAATGGCAACGCCCATGGGGGTCTTATGAAAACCGGTATCCAGATGCTGAAATTTGGTTTGTTCGCAAGTTCGGCGCTGTTCGCGCTGACCGGCACGGCGCATGCCGACCAGGCCGCCGACGCTACCGCCGCTGCCGCACCTGTGCCCGGCGAAATCATCGTTACCGCGCAGCGCCGCAATGAATCGCTGCAGGACGTGCCGTTCACGATCCAGGCGCTGAGCGCGGATTCGCTGAGCAAGCTGAACGTCACCACGTTCAACGACCTGCTGAAATATACCCCCAACGTGACTTACGGCACCAACGCCCCGGGTCAGGGCGCGATCTTCCTGCGCGGCCTGTCCGCCGGGTTCGCGGGTGAACAGTCGGCCGGTACGATCGGCGGCTTCCCCAACGTTGCTCTCTATCTCGACGACCAGTCGCTCCAGTTCCCGGGCCGCAACGCCGACATCTATGTCGCCGACATCGAACGCGTCGAAGTGCTCGAAGGTCCGCAGGGCACGCTGTTCGGCGGCGGCGCTGAAGCAGGCGCGGTGCGCTACATCACCGCCAAGCCCAGGCTCGACAAGTTCGAAGGCAAAGTCGAAGGCAGCTTCGGCGGCACTTCGGGCGGTGCAGCCAACGCCGCGTTCAACGCGATGATCAACTTGCCGATCATCCAGGACAAATTTGCTGTTCGCGCAGTGATCTATGACGATCACCACGGCGGCTACATCAACAACGTCTATTCGACGTTCACGCGCGCCAACACCGACCTCGGCAACTCCTATCTTGGCACCCCGGTCAATGCGAACGGCATCGGTCACCAGACGGTGCCGATTTCGCAGCAGTCGAACAACGGCCAGTACAACAACGCCGACCAGGTGAAAAACAACGCCAACCCGGTCGATTACGTCGGTGGCCGCATCGAACTGGCCGCAAAGATCGCGCCTGACTGGAACCTGCTGGTCACCGAATCGTATCAGACGCTGAAGACAGAGGGCTCGTTTGCGACCCAGTCATACAGCTATGACTATCAGCCCATTCCGCAGCTCTCTTCAACGCTGTTCGAGCCGCAGCACAGCACGGACGATTACTGGAACACAGCCTGGACGATCGACGGCAAGCTCGGTGATTTCAAAGTGCTTTACACCGGCGCGTACACAGCGCGCCATATCTCGCAGCAGCAGGATTATACCAACTACGCGCGTGCACCGTTCGGTGTTTACTATCAGTGCACCGGTGGCAATTCGTACTGGAACGTCGGCGCGAAGCCGTACTGCTATGCGCCGAACGCCTATTGGACCGACAACCTGCGCACCACGCACCAGAGCCACGAATTCCGGATAACTTCGCCCGAGGGCAAGCGCATTCGCGCTATCGCGGGCGCCTATTACGAAGATTTCAAGATTCAGGACGTCAACGACTGGGATTACAAGACAATCCCGGGCTGTACGGCTGCGACGATCGCTGCCGGCGGGGCTTGCTCCGGTTCGGTCGGTCCGCTCCCCGGGGCGACCGCAAACCAGGGTGGTCTGCGTCAGAACCCGGCCACCGCGTTCGGTGAAGACACTCAGCGCGG